>VBAB01000430.1 GCA_005888525.1 Alphaproteobacteria bacterium | reverse complement strand
CCTCGCGCTGCGCAAAGAATGGGCATCCAATTCGCCGCCGATTGGTCTACCAATAGGGCGGTGAACCGTTTGCGCAGCCGCGCCGACAGCTGGCGAATAGATGTCTCAATCCGATCTGGGCCTGATCCCCGAGTTCGAGCCGGCCACGCGCGAGGCATGGCTCGGCCTGGTTGCTAAAGTGCTGAAGGGCGCCGACTTCGACAAGCGCCTCGTCTCGCGTACGGCCGACGGCCTGGGCGTGCAACCGCTCTACGCCCGCAGCGACCGCGTCGAGGCTGCCAGCGCCACGGGGCGTACGGCGTTCTTCCCCGGCGGCTGGGATATCCGCCAGCGCCACGCAGAGCCTGACCCCAAGGCTGCCAACGCCGCCATCCTGGAGGACCTCGAGGGTGGGGCGACCTCGCTGCTGCTGCAGATCATGGCACCCGGCCAGGCTGGCCTCTCCTACACGGCCGAGCCGCTGAGCGTGGCGCTGGAAGGCGTGTTCCTCGATGGCTGCGCCGTCGCGCTCGACGCACGCGAGAACACCATGGATGCGGCCGGCAGCCTGATCGAGATCTGGCGCGAGCGGGGCATCGGCGAGAACCAGCGGCGCGGCGCCTTCAATTGCGATCCGCTCGGCGCCCTCGCCCGCACGGGCACGCTCTACTACCCCGCCCAGCGCTCCTGCGAGATCGCCGCTAAATTCGCGTACGACTGCCGGACCATGACCAATGTCACAGCGCTGCTCGCCGACGGGCGGCCTTATCACGAAGCCGGCGCCGGCGAGGCCCAGGAGCTGGCAGCGATGCTGGCCACGCTGGTCACCTATTTGCGCGCCTGCGAGAGCGCAGGGCTGCGGCCGCGCACCGCGTTCGCCAAGATCGGCCTGGCGCTGGCCGCCGACGCCGATCTGTTCCTCACGATCGCCAAGCTGCGCGCGGCGCGCAAGCTCACCGCGCGTGTCGCCGAGGCGTGCGGGGCCACCCATGCCGCCGACCGGATGCATCTGTGGGCTGCCACGTCGGAGCGCATGATGGCGCGGCGCGATCCCTGGGTGAACATGCTGCGCACCACCATCGCCTGCGCCGGCGGCGCGCTGGGCGGCGCCGACGCCGTCACCGTGCTCCCCTTCACCTGGGCGCTGGGCAAGCCGGACGCCTTCGCTCGCCGCATCGCCCGCAACACGCACCTGGTGCTGCAGGAGGAAAGCTCGCTCGGACGCGTCTTCGATCCGGCGCATGGCGCCTGGTTCATCGAGAAGATCACCGACGAGCTGGCCCAGAAAAGCTGGGCGCTGTTCCAGGACATCGAGGCCAAGGGCGGCATCGGCACGGCTCTGGAGAGCGGGTTCATGCAGGGTGAGATCGCCAGGACGGCCGAGGCGCGGGAGCGCACTATCGCCACGGGCCACCAGGAGCTGACCGGCATCTCGGCCTTCCCGCGACTTGCCGACGACGGCGTGAAGGTCGCCCCGCACCCCCCTGCCAAGCCAGTCGTCAAGGGCGGAACCTCGGTCGCACCGCTGACGATGCGGCGCCTGGCCGAGCCCTTCGAGCAGCTTCGCGACGCCGCCGATGCGCATCTGGCCAGTACCGGCAAGCGCCCACAGGTGTTCCTGGCCTGCCTCGGCGATTCTGCCGCCTACTCCAGTCGAGCCACCTGGACTAGGAATTTCCTCGCCGCCGGCGGCATCGAGGCCATAGCCAGCGACAGCCTTCACAACTCGGCCGACGCGGGCAAGGCCTTCGCGGCGAGCGGGGCGAGCGTCGCCTGCATCTGCTCGACCGATGCCGTCTACGCAGAGCTGGCGGTGGCGACCGCGGGTGTTCTCAAGGCGGCCGGAGCCCGCCAGGTGCTGCTCGCCGGCCGGCCGAAACCGCAGGAAGCGGGGCTGGAGGCGGCGGGCGTCGACGCCTTCATCTCGGCTGGGGGCAACGCGTTGACAACCCTTGCGCGTATCTACGATGCACTAGGCATACGCCATCCATTGCGGCTATAGGATGGGTACTGGGGGCACACTGGGGCAGACTACTCCATCGAGGGAGGGGTTCATGATTTCCAAGACGACCTGCGCAATGCTCGCCGCCGTGATGTGCGCGGCCGCCACGCCCGCCGGAGCGGCGTGCCAGAGGCTTGCCTTCCTGGTCAACGACTACGGCAAGGACGGCCCGACCAAGGACGCCAAGAACCTGCTCGACAAGTACATCGTCACTTGGACGAAGGAAAAGGGCATCGCCAATTACACCGTCGGCAAGAAGGACGTGAAGTGCGAGCTGTTCCTCAACTTCATCGTCTTCGACGAGCACACCTGCGAGGCCAGCGCGCTCGTATGTTGGGGTGGCGGCCCAGGCGCACCGGCAACGCCGGCCGCGAATACGCCCGCACCCGCGACTCCCGCAGCCAAGCCGCCGTCGGCCAAGAAGGCGCAAGTGCCGGGCTGACCGCGCCAGCGCCCTGCAACCCCGTGCTGAGGTCGTAGTTGCGTTAGCTCTCGAGCGTCATTGCGAGTCGGAACTGCGACCCCGGCATCAGGCCCGCGCCGCGCCCAGCCGATCGAGGCGCAGCCGGTGGCGGGCGTCGGTGAGCAGCAGCACGCCGCCGAAGGCCGCGGCGAAGGCGCCGAGGCCGGAAGCCCCCGTCAGCACGAACATGATCATGATCTGGTACTTGGCGGCCTCCCCGGGGTCAACGCCGGCCAGGATCTGGCCCGTCATCATGCCGGGCAAGCTGACGATACCCGCCACGCTCATGACGTTGAGCAGCGGGGTGATGGCCGTGCGCAAGGCGCGGCGCAGCACGGTGGCGAAGGCCTCGAAGCGCGTGGCGCCGAGCGCGATGCGCGCCTCGATCGCCGCCCGCTCGCGCTCGGCGCCCTCGGTCAGCGTCTGCAGCGCCAGGCTGACGCTGGTCAGCGTGTTGCCGAGCACCATGCCGAGGATTGGCACGATGTAGCGCGGCGCATACCAAGGTGACGGATGCACTACCACGACCACAGCATAGAGCGTGGCCAGGCCGCCGACCAGCAGCAGCGTCGCGTTGCCGAGACCGTAGATCAGCCAGCTGCGCAAGCGGCGCTCCTGCCGCTGCACCAGCTCGTAGCCCGCGACCAGCACCATCACGAGCGCGATGAGCATCGTCCACAGCGGCGAGGTCTGCGCAAATATGAAATTGAGCACGAAGCCCACGGCAGCCAGCTGCACCGCCATGCGCACCGCGGCGACGCCGAAGCTCACCGCCAAGCCGAGGCGGAAGGCCAGCGAGATTGCCCCGTTGACGACGAGCAGAAACGCCGCCAGCGCCAGATCGGTTGCGGAGAGCTGCACGTAGCTCATGCCGCCGCGCTTTCGCGACTGCGCGCCGTTCCCGCGTCCGTCAGCTGCAGCCGGGCATTGGCGAGCCGCGTGAGCTGCTGGGAGTCGTGGCTGACGAGGATGACGATGCGCCCGAGCAGGATCTGGAACTTGATCAGCTCCTCGGCGAGCGCCGCCGCTTGGGCGTCGAGAGCGGAGGTCGGCTCGTCGAGCAGCAGCACGCGGGGGTCATCGGCAATGGCCCTCACGAGCCCGAGCCGCTGACGCTCGCCGGTCGACAGCTCGGATATGGGTCGGTCGAGCAGAACGGACTCCAGCCCGACCGCGGAAAGCAGTCGGTCGAGCTTGGCGGTTGCCGGGAAATGCTCGCGCGCCTTTGCGCCCCACCAGGCGGGCTCGGCTGAGGCATAGCGCACGCGGCGCCGCCACTCCGGGCCCGGCATCTCGCGGCGCTCCACACCTTCGAGGTAGACGTAGCCGGCGGCGGCATCGAGGTCGGCGATGGCACGCAACAGCCGCGTCTTGCCCGAGCCGGACGGGCCCTCGATGGCCAGGCACTCGTGCGCCGCAGCCTCGAAGGAGAGCGGGGCGAGCCCACCCACCGATAGATAGTCGACCCTCAGCACCGCAACCGTCCATGCCAGAGCAGGATCGCCTCGGACTGAACCGAATGCCGGGAAATCCAACGCGAGATCTAAGCGTGAATCCTGCTCTACTTCTCGAGTTTGGAGCCAGATCCACGTTCCCTGATGGAAGCCCCGGAGCTTCCATCTGGAACGATCTCGCTCCTGCGCGTGCGATGTCCCTTAGCAAGCGCGCCACGGCGCCGCCAGGGGAATGGTGCGCCGAGAACGCGAGATCGCAGAGTTGTCAACGTGTTCGTAGCGGACGGCGCAGGAGCCTCAAATGCCCTGCCCGTCAACCTCGCGCTCGAGCTCATCGACGGCCTGCTTGGCGCCAGACCAGTAAGGGTGCACGTCGAGCAGCTGCTTGAACGCCTTGAGCGCCGCCTTCTTCTGGCCGATCTCGCGCAGGATCTGGCCAAGCCCGTCGAGTGCCTTGAAGTGATGGGGGTCCAGGGCGAGCGTGCGCCGCAGATCGCCCAGCGCGCGCTCGATGTCATTCTGCGTGAAGTGCACATACGCCCTGCGGTTCCAGGCCTCCGTAAAGTCGGGCGCCAGCTCGACGACGTGATCGAGCAGCTTGAGCGCCAGCTCGACCTTCTTGTCCGACATGGCCTTGATCGAGCGTTCCATCAGCAGATCGATGGTGGGGCTGCCGGAATGCAGCCATACGCGCTCGATGGCATCGGAAATCGCCTTGGCGGTCTCCTCATCGTCGGCGGTGGCGAGAAGCGCGTAGAGATCGGAAAGGGTCTTCTCTCGCTCAGCCGGCGTCTTCGGCAAAGACGAGCCGCGGTGCGCGGCCGGCGGCCCTTGCGACCATGCCGGCAACACGGGCGCACCCATGAGCAGGGCCAGCGCGAGGGCGGCGAGCGTGGTCTGGTGGAATCGCATGCGAGTCATGCTGGCAGCATAGCCGGGCGGGAATGCGGCGGTCAAAGGCGGGCCTGCGACTGGCCCACTGCTGGCTGCAACCCACCTCGGCAGCGGCCGCTCAACCCTGGCGCGCCTTGAAGCGGCGATTGGTCTTGTTGATGATGTAGACGCGGCCCTTGCGGCGCAC
>VBAB01000429.1 GCA_005888525.1 Alphaproteobacteria bacterium | reverse complement strand
GCGGGGCGTGGCCCTCGTCGTCACGGAGTGAGTACGCAGATCGTCCGCCTCAGACGGGACGGCGCCCTCGTCCGATAAGCGGGGGCTCGTTTTTCTGCTGCATCGCACACGTCTTGAGCACACGGGCGAAGCTCCGTTCTGGGACGGAAAAGGGCGTCAGCGGAACCTCGGCCGCGCGCACGGCGTTTTCTGGAGTGGGAAATGCTCGGCTGCGCGCCCTTCGTGATGCGGGCGGCCAACAAGGAGATGACACATGGGCAGCCTGCTTCACTATGCGCTGGTGTTCCTGGTGGTCGCGTTGATCGCGGCAGCTGTTGGCTTCGGCGGCGTCGCCGGCTTCGCAATGGAAGCCGCCAGGCTTCTGTTCTGGGTCTTCATCATCCTGTTCGTGGTATCCCTGGTCGCCGGCTTGGTACGCCGAGCGTGACCGCCAGTTGGTAAGCAAACGTTCCCGAAGGGGGGCCGTCGTGGATCGAATCCTGGCGGCCCCTCTCTGCGTCGGTCACATGGCCAGGAAGCCGCCATCGACCGGCACCTCGATGCCCGTGATGTAGGAGGCCTCGTCGGAGGCGAGGAACAGGTTGGCGTTGGCCACCTCGTCGACCTTGCCCTCGCGTCGCATCGGGATTGCCTTCAGCATCGCCGCACGCACGGTGGGGTCTGCGGACATCACTGAGGTGCGCATGGCAGGCATCAGCCCCGGATGCACCGAGTTGACGCGGATGCCGTCCCTCGCAAACTGCACGGCTGCGGCCTTGCTCATGGTGCGCACGGCGCCCTTGGAGGCGTTGTAGCCCATGTGCACGAAGGTCTGGCCGACGACACCGGAGATCGAGGAGGTGTTGACGATCGATCCGCTCTTGGCCTTCTGCATCACGGGGATCACCGCGCGCATGCCGAGGAACACGCCCTTGGCATTGATGCTCATCTGCCGGTCCCAGGTGGCGATGCTGAGACGGTCGGGATCGCTGCCGCTCACGCCGGCATTGTTGATGAGGATGTCGATCTTGCCGTAGGTCGCGAGCGTGGCGGCGACGGCGGCGTCCCAGTCCGTCTCGCTGGAGACGTCGAGACGCTGGAAGCGGGCCTCTCCGCTGTTGGACTTGATCGAGTCGGCGACCGCCTGGCCTTCAGCCTCCAGCATGTCGGCGACGATGACCTTGGCGCCCTCGCGCGCGAACAGCCGCGCCGTGGCGGCCCCCATCCCGGACGCCGCGCCGGTGACGATGGCAACCTTGTCCTGCAAACGCATGGCATCTCCTCTCGGCTCAGGCATCCGCTCTGCATGGCGGGTTCGTTGACGTCGATGGTATTCAACGGGCGATCATAGACGTAGTCTGCACGGACGCTAGTGTGGCGTCTCGGAATTGCCGACCAACTTCGCGGCTTGGTATTCATCGGCAATTCCGAGACATAAGCCACACTAGAAACCTGAGTTTGCTAGTGTCCTTTTGTCTCCGAATTGCCGTCCGACCTCGCGGCAATGTAGTCGGCAATTCGGAGACAGGACACTAGCCACCACCGGGGGATCAGCCATGTGCGCAGACCGCAGCCGGCAGCCGATCGTGCACCTCGTCGGCAGCATTCCTTTGCCCGATGCGGAGAGCGTGTTCCGCATCGTGTCGGGCGCGGTTGGGCGAAACCGGCATCCGCAAGACCTGGATCAAATTCCTGCAGGATGTCCTCGCCGAGAACCCGGCGATCGAGGTCGCCAGGGACGTGCCGCCGTTCAGGTTCGTCCAGTGGGACGGAAAGCTGATCCGCGAGATTCCGCGCCTTCGGCTCAAGCCGGGTGTCGAGCCCGATCCCCGTTCCTTCAAGACGGGCTACGCCGACATGGCGATCGCGTCCTGGGGGCTGTTCGATCGCCTGCAGAAGGCGGGCGTCATTCCGGTAAACGTCAAATTTCAGATCAGCCTGCCGACGCCCATCGCGCCGATCTACAACAATATGGTTCCGGCCGACCGGCCGGGCCTGCTGCCCGCTCTGACGCGCCACTTCGTCGGCGAGGTCGCCAGGATCGCCGCAGCCATGCCCAACGACCGCATCGCGCTGCAGTGGGACGTATGCCAGGAGGTGCTCGGCTGGGAGGGCTACTACGACCGGGGACCCGTCGATTTCCGCACCGAGACGATCGAGGTGCTGGCGGCGATCGGCGACGCGGTGCCACCCGGCGTCGAGCTCGGCTATCATCTGTGCTACGGCAGCCCCGCCGACGAGCACCTGGTTCAGCCCAGGGACACCGGCATCATGGTCGAGATGACCAACGCCATCGTTGCCGGCGTCAGACGGCCGATCCAGTATTTCCACATGCCCGTGCCCAAGGCGCGCACGGACGATGCCTACTTCCTGCCGCTCGAGGGGTTGCAGCTTCGCCCGGAGACGGAGGTCTATCTTGGCCTCATCCATCACGACGACGCCGCAGGCGATGTGGCCCGCCTCGCCGCCGCTAGGCGGCACGTGCGTGTGGATGGCATCGCCACCGAATGCGGCATGGCGCGCGGCGATCCCGCTCGGCTCCCCGCGCTACTGGCGGCGCATGTCCGGGCGGCGCAGATCGCCGCGTGAACGGCGGTATCTCCGCTTCCGGAGAGCCCTACATCCAGATATCATTGGCGCCAACAACAATGCCATCCCCGCATCCAAGGAGTGAGACCCATGCTTGACGTTGCCAAGTCAGCGATCCCCTTCGACACCAAGCAGCTCGACCGGCTGATGGATGAGGCCGGCATCGATGTCCTGGTCGCCAACTCGAAGCACAACGTCCAGTATCTGCTGGGCGGCCATCGCTCGATCTTCTTCGACTACATGGACGCCATGGGGATCAGCCGCTATCTGCCGCTGCTGGTCTATCCCAAGGGAGCGCCGGAGAAGGCGGCCTTCTTCGGCCACAGGCTCGAGAGCCACCAGAAGGAGGTGAACCCGTTCTGGACGCCCGAGGGCAACACCAACTCCGCGGGCTCGGTCGATGCCATGCAGAAGGCGACCGAGTACGTGCGCAAGTCCGGCGTCAAGGCGAAGCGGATCGGTGTCGAGATGGCGTTCCTGCCGGCCGACGCGGCTGCAGCGCTGCGCAGCGCGCTTCCCGACAGCGAGGTGAAGAACGCGCTGTTCGTGCTCGAGCGGCTGCGCGCCAGGAAGCGGCCCGATGAGCTCGCCATGCTGCGCAAGGCCTCCGAGCTGGTCGTCGATTCGATGAAAGCCGTGATCGCGAAGACGGGTCCCGGCATGACCAAGCAGGAGCAGTTCGAGACGCTGAAGCGCGAGGAAGTCAACCGCGGGCTGACGTTCGAGTATCTGCTGCTGACCGCCGGCTCCAGCCTCAACCGCGCTCCGTCAGGCTACAAGTTCGCCAAGGGCGATATCATGTCGCTGGATTCGGGTGCCAACTATCACGGCTACATCGGCGATCTCTGTCGCATGGCCATCATCGGCGAGCCGGATGCGGAGCTCGAGGACCTGCTCGGCGAGATCGAGATGATCCAGCGCGCCGCCATGAAGCCGATCAAGGCCGGCGCCATGGCCTCGGTGATCTACGGCGTTGGCGACCCGCTCGTGGCGAAATCGAAGAACGCCGAGCACATGCACTTCCTGGCCCACGGCATGGGGCTCGTGAGCCACGAGGCACCGCGGCTGACGTCCAGGATGGGCTACGACGCCTACGACGCGGAGCGGCCGCTCGAGGCGGGCATGGTGATATCGGTGGAGACCACGCTGCAGCATCCGCGCCGCGGCTTCATCAAGCTCGAGGACACGGTGGCGGTGACCGACACCGGGTTCGAGATCTACGGTGAGGGCGGACGCGGCTGGAACCGGGCTGGGACCGCGCGCTAGCGCGAAATCGTTCCTGAAGGAAGCACCTGGGGCTTCCCTCCGGGAACGTCAATCTCGCTGTAAGACTCAAGAAGTAGAGCAGGATTCACGCTTCAGCCCCACGTTGTGTCCGAGGGCAGGTGGTTCGATCTGAAGCGACCCTGCTCTAGGGTCTGGATTTCCGCTCGGGGCGGAGGCAGTGTCGCGCGCATGAAGGCGACGACAGCGACCACCAAGGCCGTCGACAAGCTGACGGATGCGCAAGCAAAGGCCGAGCTCGAGCGGCTCGCGGGCGAGATTGCCCACCACGACGAGCTCTACTACGCGCAGGACGCGCCTGAGATCTCGGACGCCGACTACGATGCGCTGCGCCAGCGCAATGCGGCCATCGAAGCGCGCTTCCCCGAACATGTGCGCCCCGACAGCCCGTCCAAGCGCATCGGCGCGGCGCCCGTGGAAGCTTTCGGCAAGGTGCGCCACGTCGTGCCGATGCTCTCGCTCGGCAACGCCTTCAGCGAGGAGGACGTGGCCGACTTCATCGCCCGCGTGCGCCGCTTCCTGGGGCTCGCCGCGGACGCTGGTGTGGAGCTGACCGCCGAGCCGAAGATCGACGGGCTCTCGATCTCGCTCACCTATAGCGACGGCCGGCTCGTCCAGGCGGCGACGCGCGGAGACGGTACGGAGGGCGAGAACGTCACGCCCAACGTGATGACGATGCAGCAGGTCCCACGGCGGTTGGCTGGACGGGGCCTGCCGGAGCTGATCGAGGTGCGTGGCGAGATCTATCTGCGCCACGACGAATTCGAGAAGCTCAATGCCGAGCAGGCGGCAGCCGGCGCCAAGGTCTTCGCCAATCCGAGGAACGCGGCGGCCGGCTCGCTGCGCCAGCTCGACTCGTCCATCACGGCGCGCCGGCCGCTGCGGTTCTTCGCCTATGGCTGGGGGGCGGCAAGCACGCTGCCGGCGCAAACCCAGTCAGGCGTCTACAAGAGCTTCGAGCAATGGGGCCTGCCGCTCAACCCGCTGATGCGCGTGTGCGAGACGACTGAGGAGGTGCTGGCCTTCCATCGCGAGATGGCGGCACAGCGCGCCTCGCTCGGCTACGACATCGACGGCGTGGTCTACAAGGTCAACCGGCTCGACTGGCAGACGCGGCTGGGCTTCGTATCGCGCGCGCCGCGCTGGGCCATCGCCCACAAGTTCCCCCCGCAGGAGGCGATGACCAAGCTGTTGGGGATATCGATCCAGGTTGGCCGCACCGGTGCACTGACGCCCGCTGCCATGCTCGAGCCCGTGACGGTGGGTGGCGTGGTGGTGTCGAACGCCACGCTGCACAACGAGGACGAGATCGCCCGCAAGGACATCCGCGTCGGCGACACGGTGATCGTGCGCCGCGCCGGCGACGTCATCCCGCAGGTGCTGGGCGCCGTGCTCGACAAGCGGCCGAAGGGCGCCAAGCCTTACAAGATGCCCGAGGCATGCCCCGCCTGCGGCAGCTCCGCCGTGCGCGAGGTGGACGAGAAGACCGGGCGTGTCGACGTGGTGCGGCGCTGCACCGGCGGGCTCATCTGCCCGGCACAGGCCAAGGAGCGGCTGAAGCATTTCGTCTCCCGCAACGCCTTCGACATCGAGGGGTTGGGTGAGAAGCAGATCGAGGCC
>VBAB01000428.1 GCA_005888525.1 Alphaproteobacteria bacterium | reverse complement strand
GGATGAGATATTTCGGCCACTCCCGGTCCGGCGTGAACCGCCGGGCTTCTTTCTTCTGCCGAAATAGCAAGCCACTTTAGGGGGTTGGTGCGGCGATCGCGCGGGCATAGGCCTGCGGGCGCTTTCACCGGGGGAGCAAAATCATGGTCGAGTTGAGTCCGCTTCGGCAGCTGCGCATGGGGCAACTGCCCAAGATGGTGTCGTGGTACGACCCGCGGCTGCTGGCGCGCATCGGTGTGCGCACGATCATCTCCTCGGTGTTCGGCCAATACGCAGATCAGCGTCTCATCCAGGCCGTGACGGACCCTTGCGACGACAAGGATCTGGCGACCCGCTACGACTACTGCGATCCCAATGTCCACGACAGGTGCATCGCCGCAGACGAGAACGGTGCCTACTGGATCGACTACGTTGCCGACGTCGGCGACGGCTTCGAGTCCACCTACACGATCGCCTACCTGCTCGCTCAAGACGACCTCGACGTCCGCCAGGCGGGCCGGCTGCGGCACGGCGAGATCCTCATCATGGGCGGCGACCAGTGCTATCCGCAGGCCACCCGCGAGGACTACAAGAAGAAGCTGCTGACGCCGTACAACTGGGCGTTCACGGTGGCCAATCCCGACCGCAAGCTGTTCGCGCTTCCCGGCAACCACGATTGGTATGACGGGCTCAACTCCTTCGACAGTCTGTTCTGCGCTGCGCGCGACCGGAACTCCAGGGGCAACGCGATCGGCGGTTGGCAGTGCCAGCAGCATCGCAGCTACTGGGCCATCAAGCTTCCGTACAACTGGTGGATTTGGGGCGCCGACATCCAGTTCTCGAAGTACCTCGACGTCAGCCAGGTGAGCTACTTCGAGACGGTGGCTGCACAGATGGGGCCGCAGGACAATCTCATCGTCTGCCTGGCGGAGCCTTCCTGGCTGCTGGCGGAGGCCACCGGCGAGGACGAAGAGGAGAACTTCTTCAAGATCACCACGATCGCGCGCAAGCGCGGCGTGCGCATCCGCGCTGCCATCGCCGGCGATTGGCACCACTACGCGCGCTATTTCGCGCACGAGCTCGACATTCACTTCATCACCTCGGGCGGCGGCGGCGCATTCCTGCATCCGACCCACATCTTGAAGAATGCCATCTCGGTGCGCTGGCCGGAGCGCCCGGACGAAGGGGAGAGCCCGTCGCCGGATACGACCGGGGTCCGACCGGGCGAGGGCTGGAAGTCGAAGCAGTACGACATCCACCTCAAGCGCAACACGAAAGCGGCCGGAGGCGTCGTCGAGCAGGCGGTCCAGGACGTGCAGGACGCGCTGGAGCCGCTGCAGAACCCCACTCTCTCGCCCAAGCGCAAGCGCCAGCCGCTCAAGCCGCAGGCGCCCAAATGCTATCCCGCGAAGAGCAAGAGCTATCTGCTCAGTCTCGGCAACATCTTGTTCCCTTTCTACAATCCGGGCTTCGCCATCGGCGTCGGTCTGCTCTATTGGCTCATCACCTGGGAATTCCAGACGATCGTCACCCGCCAGGGTATCTCCGACGGCAAGATCGATGCCCTGGGCATCACCACCTCGCTCAGCGATGTTCTGCCCTACATGCCGCTCTATCTCATCCAGGCTATGGTCGCCTCGATCAGTCTGGTCGTGATGATCGCGGGCCTGTATGCGGTTCTGGTCTGGTACGTCGACGCGGTCGACTATCCAGGCCCTCGTCGCTATCTGACCAAATTCTTCGTCGGCTCGGCGCATTTCCTGGCGCACCTCGCCGCCATGTTCACGCTCTCGCTCATCGTCGTCATGCTCGACACCTGGATGACGCCACCGATCGAGAGGGTCGTGAATGCCATCTACGAGTCGCGCAAGGAGCAGGCGCCGCTCATCAAGGACGTCATCGAAGAATCGCTCAAACCCCTGCAGCGTCGCACCGAGGAACAACAACGCAGCTCGACCCCGTCAGGCGAGAAGAAGCCGAAGCCCATTCGCGAGATCGTCGGCTTCATGTCGTACCCGACTCTGATGATCGTGCTCGGCGCCCTCGTTGGCGGCTCGTTATGGGGCCTCTACTGGGTGCTGACCGGCCTCAACCGCATGCATGCGGGCGAGTCGTTTGCGGCCCTGCGCAACAAGAACTACAAGAACTTCCTGCGCATCAAGGTGGAGAAGGACAAGCTCACCATCTATCCGCTGGCGATCGACAAGGTGCCCGGCCCCGACCATTGGATGAACGCGCCACGCGGCAAGGCCAACCCCCTTCCCAACAACCCGAAGCTGATTGCGGTCAAGCCGATCGACGTGCGGCTGATCGAGAACCCGATCGTGATAGCGAGCGACGACACGACCTACGAGTGACCGTCGTCGCAAATGCTTATCGGGAAGCGTCGGCGTCGGGCTCTTGACCGCGCACGAACGGCTCGTGCCAGGAGCCCCGCATCGTCACGCCCTCGGCTCCCGCCATGTCGGCTGCCTTGAGCGGCCGATCGGTGGAGACGCCGGGCTTCATGGCAAGGTGAAGGTCCAGGGTGCGCTCGGCCAGGTCCACACGCCCGGATGCGGCAAACCCCGTGGTGCCGGCGCGGGCTTGCACCAGCTCGGTAAGCAGCACGCCGCCGCGGATGACCGCCCGGGCTTCGACGAGCTCGAGATTGGTCTGTCCCTTGGCCAGCAGCCCCCAGCCCGCCGGACCGTTGGCCTTTGCCGCGGTGCGAAGGGCCTTCATGTCCAAGGCCACCCGGCCGCCTTCGGGCATGGTGAGGGTCGCCTTGCCAGACAGCCTCCGCAGCACCTCTGTCGGCGTCTGGCCGATGCCTTCGATATCGACGGCAAGTGTCGAGCGGCCGGTCAGCACCGCTGCGCCGAACACGGCCGCCCCGGCCGGGCCCGCATCGAAGCCCTCGACCTTGCCGCGCAGGGTGTAGCGCGGCACGATCTCGTTGCTGTTGGCGGTGATTTGGGCGCTCGCCTTGCCGCCGTAGAGCTCGAGCTCCGCGATATCGGCAAGCAGCTTGCCCGACCGCACGGCAATCGTCGCCGCACCATGACCGAGGCCGAAGCCCTTCAGAGCCACCTTCGGCGCAGAGATGCGCAAATCCGCGTCGACGTATCTGATGAGGGGAAACGACAGATCGAACAGCGACCACGTGGCGCTCTGGCGGTCGAACAGGAAGGATTGCGAGCGCGCGGCTTCCGCGTATGGCGTCAAGTCGAGCGCATGGAATGCCAGCGTGGCGCCGATCAGCGGACGCTCGCCGGCGAGATTGAGCACGAGCGCGCCAGCCGCTTCGTTGCCGTCGACCACGATCTTGGCGTCCTCGACGGCAAAGGCCTGCCGCGCCCAATTGATCTGACCTTTGACGGCAGCGGCGTTGAGACCGTCGGCGGTCGCAATCGGCAGGCCGAACCAGCGCGCAATACGCCGCAGGCTCGGACTCGACAGTTCCACCGGCCCTGAAAGCTGCAGGTCCTCCGCCACATTCAGGTGTCCATCGAAGGCGGCTTCCAGCAGGTCCCCTTTCAGCGCCAGCCTCACGGGCCAGCGCGGCGGCGCTGACCTGTCCGCCGGCAGGCTCAGCGTCGTGTCGAACCCAAGTCGCTGACCGCGGATAGCGAAACTGCCGTGGGCCGCCACCTGGCCCTTCCGTTTGCCGGTCAGCTCGGCCTGGATGTCGCTGATCGTCTCCGATACTCCATCCGTAGTCGTCACGTGGAGCGTCCCCTGACGCAGCGTCAGAGCGTCGAAGCCCATGGCGACCAGCTGCTCCACCAGCAACGGCGCAACGGTGCCGGCGACGGTGCTCTCCAGGCTGCTCTCCATGCTCGATGAGCTGGCGCGCAGACCTGACGCGTTGAGTTGGAACACCGGCCCGTCCAGCACGAAGCGGGAGATGGGTGTCCCCGCTGCCGCATTGCCGTCGGCGTAGAGCGTGCCGCGATTGAGCGTCAGGTCGGGCGCGTCGCTCAGCCGAATGGGGGCCACGATCACGTGCATGTCCCGAGGCGAGGCCATCACGGCGTAGCCCGAGAACGGCTCGTCGGTCGCCCGCTGGCCGAAGAACATCGGCGCGAGCACGGCAAGCAGCAGACAGGCGAGCGTTGCAAAAACGAGTGCGGCGAACCGCGAAATAGCGCCCTTGCGTCTCATGCCGAAGACTTCAGCCTAGGTTGTTCCGGTTTGCCGGCGCCGCCTCCCATTCGGGACGCGGCCGACTTCCTGCCGCAGTCAGGGCTTGCTAACGAACCTGCTTTTACAAACCGCGGCCGTCGTGCGCAAGCTGCCGTGTAGTGCCTGATTTCTATGCTCGCGACTCGACGACGGCACCCTCTGGCGCATTGATAGCGCTATATGACAAAAAGAGCCAGCTAAACCCGTTGCAGGACCAGGCCATGCGCGATCCGCTGTGGAGACCCGAAAAAACGCGCGCCGCTCAAACGACACTCGGCGCTTTTTCAGTCTGGATGGCATCGCGCGCGGGCAAGCCGTTCTCCGACTACGACGAGCTGCACCGATACTCGACCGACAACCCAGCCGAGTTCTGGTCGGCGCTGTGGGACTTCGCCGGCGTGCTGGGCGACAAGGGCGCCCCTCCCTACCTCGTCGATGCCGACAAGCTGCCTGGCGCCCGGTTCTTTCCGGGCGCGCGACTGAACTTCGCGGAGAACCTGCTCGAGTACAGGGAGGAGGCCGGCGACGCGCTCGTCTTCTGGGGCGAGCACAAGGTGAAGCGCCGCATGAGCTGGCGCGAGCTGCGTCACGAGGTCTCCCGCGCCGCGCAAGCCCTGCGCGAGGCCGGTGTCACCGCCGGCGACCGGGTGGCGGCGATCCTGCCCAACGTGCCGGAAAGCATCGTCGGCGTGCTCGCCGCCGCGTCGATCGGCGCGGTGTGGTCCTCCTGCTCGCCGGACTTCGGCGTCCAGGGGGTGCTCGACCGCTTCGGCCAGATCGAGCCGAAAGTGCTCATCGCCTGCGACGGCTACTACTACAACAGCAAGGCCATCGACATCGCCGACAAGTTGGCCCAGATCGTCGCCAAGCTGCCCTCGCTGGGCGCGGTCATCGTTGCGCCCTACCTCGGCCGCGAGGTGGACGT
>VBAB01000300.1 GCA_005888525.1 Alphaproteobacteria bacterium | reverse complement strand
GTTGAGATTGATTTTGCAGTGAAGCATTGGTAAGTCCCATTGAAAAAGATTGTCGGTGGCGCCTAGCAGTATTGTTGCAGCGCGTCGAGCTTAGGTCTCGTCGCTTTTAATCATTTCCTGCACCGCGATGGCCTGCATGGACTTGTGTAGTGTGCGGCGATCAGCGCCCAAGCGCCGTCGAAGGCTTGGAATGCGGTCTTTAGATCATCGGGTCCAAGCGAAGCGCTTTCGATCAAAATGCGGGCCTTCATGACACCCTCCTCGGTTGGCGCAACTACCATGCCAGATCCATTGTCGGTAATCTACATTACCTAGGTAGTTGGAGGTTACGTTTCGGGGTAGGTCTTGGGAAGGTGATGGGCGATGCGGGCACGCACGAGTTGGTAACACTCGCAAGAAGCAGCCATGAGGCCCTTGCGGTTGACGATCGTGACTTGCTGACGGCCGCGCTGAATCAGCCCGGCATGTTCCAACTCTGCAGCGGTGTTGGTGATCGATGGTCTCTGGGCGCCGAGCATTTCGGCAAGCAGGTCCTGGCTGATAAGAAGAGTGTCACCATCGCCGCGATCGCGCATCATTAACAGCCATCGGGCCAACCGCTCCTTCAATCTATGCGCACCATTGCACGCTGCCGACACCATAACCTGCTCTTGAAAAGCTTGGACGTACGCAAACGCCAAGCGGCGAAAGGAGGGCATTGACCGCATAGCGCGCGCGAACGCTGCTCGCGACATCTGTGCGGCGGTTCCTGGAATCTGGACAAAGAACCGGGCAGAGGAAGTCTTGGCACCGAAGACGGCTTGCACTCCCGTGCAACCCTCTCTCCCGATCGTAGCCATCTCGATGATGCTGCCGTCCGAATAAACCGCTACCACCGACACGACCCCACTATCCGGAAAATATACGTGGTCAAGTGAACTATCCGCATCCGTGAGGACTTGCTCGCGCCGGCACGACATGTGGGTGAGCTGCGGCATCAGGCGTTTGAGATCGCGGGATGGCAAGGCGAGCAGGAGCCGGTTCTGGGGCAAACTTGGCAGATCGGTCATACGGTCTAAACGGCGACCGTGTATGCCGGTTGCACCGCCAGGTCGCGGGTTTTGGAAGGAGAGAGGCGCGCAGAGCGCGCCGGTGAGCCGTGATTGTTGCCTTTGTGCCGGGGACGGCAGGTGGGGAGTGTCGTTGGCTATTTTGCTCGGTTAGGCGAGGGCACATGGAGCAGACCAACAGCGTCTCCGGTTCGCTGCTGAGTCGGCTTGGACGCAGAGCAGCGGAATGGTGGTTGGCAGGAACCAAGTCCACAGAGAAATCGTTCACGGCTCTAGGCTTCTTTGGGGACAGGGACAATGCCGTCAAACGTCGACATTGCGGAGCGCTGGCGAACGCTGGCGGCAGAGGCGCGCGCTGCCGCAGACGAGATGACTGACCCTGAATCTAAGCGCGCCCTGCTCAATATTGCCGAGGGCTACGAGCGTCTCGCGCGACGAGCAGAAGCACGCAAGAAAGGTCAAGAAGATTCAAAGTGATGCCGCTTCACCGCCCCTTGGTCGCAGATCCTAGCGGGAACTTCGCTATGGCGCGGTTGTTCACTATGCATGAAAACGCCTTCCATACGCGATGATCCAGCGCACTGGCGCCGGCGCGCAGAAGAGGCGCTGCGCATTGCCGATCAGCTGGATGATCCAGTCGCCAAGGAAACCATGCGTGACATCGCACGCTCGTACGAGCAATTGGCCACAATCGCAGAAATGAAAGGCGGGAAGACGTCAAAGTGATCGCCTCATATACACGCAATTCGTAGCATGCGGGCGGATGCTGCTGGGCGTGGCGTCGGGCGCTGGGCATCGCTCTGCCTTATGCCAGGCGGCCGCTCCCGGACAGTGACGGCCGGCGAAAGCGTCTCTGAACTCCGTTTCTCCGGGCGGTCTCGAGGCGAGCGTTGTTCTGCGGCCGGATGTGGGGGACTGGTCCGCTCTCCGGGACGACCTTTGCGAGCGTGATTTCGTCGGGCGCATAGGTAGTGATGATCGCGAAGACCGGCGCGTATATTTGCGAGAAGGAAGGTTTAGCTGCCGGGTTCCGAGCCGCGAAGAATGAAAAGCGGACGTCGCAGGTTGAGTGATACGGTCGCTGCCTGGCCTGTAGGCCGGCCTCGGCGGTGGTTGCTGAGCCGGCACGCTTGTGAAAAATTGCACGGTCGTTCTTATCCCGTGATTGAGGGCAATATGATCGGGGCGAAGGTGCGACGCAAATCGGCTGAAGGCTCGTGGATGACGGTCAAGGCGATAACCCCGCAGGTTACATCATATGCACGTGGTTCGACCCGGACACAGGCCAACGACGGGAGAGGATGTTGATTGAAGAGGACGTGTGTCCCCATCGGTACATGAGAGGCCGGGTGATCGATAAGCAATGCCATTGCTCCCCAGGCCACTCTCGGCGAGTCAGAGAGAAGAGAGGAACGAAGCGTCGGCTTCGCAGTTGTCTTGACGACGGGGAAGGAGTTGAAAAATGACCCTTCACCGCGCGGACAAGATTACTACAGACCACCTCAAGCGTGTTCGTGAGCGGCTAAAAGTGGAACGTGACGTCCTGCGACACAAGCTTGTTAGTGGCGCCACATTCGACGATGCCGCGGAAGCAATGAGATCACTCCATCGCACGCTTCACAGTCGGCGAGAGAAACTGCTTCTTCGAGCCCAGCGCCGCCCCGGCTTGCCCCTAATGGGCACCCGTCGAGACGCCTAATAAGAGAAGGCAGCCTTGACTCACCGTGCTAACTACGCCGCTCGCTTTGGATTTGATCGGTGCGGTTCCCAAAAACGGCGATAGCAAAGACCAAGCGGGCATCGCGTGTATCGGGAACGGCAGGCTGTGTCGCGGCGTTTTCCTGAGCCGGCTGATTTGAGAAGGCCAGATGGTGAACCCCGAGCCTGCATCCGCAGATGCTCCTTCATTGTTGAGCCGCTACCAACCGCTCATCGGGGTCCGCGCGACGGACCGGTTGGTTAAAAAAGCTCGCCGATTGAACGGGGTGAAGGTTCTTCACGTCAATTCGACCAGACAGGGCGGCGGGGTCGCCGAGATCCTGTCGAGCCTTACTCCGCTGATGAACGATCTGGAGATAGAGACCGGATGGCAGGTCATCGACGGTTCGCCGGACTTCTTCTCATTTACCAAGGGTATCCACAATGGGCTGCATGGCCAGGCAATCGCGCCGGCAGCCGAGGGCATGGCGTTGCACCGACGCACTGCCCATGCCAATGGCGCGGGAGCGAGGTTGGACGCTTACGATGTCGTCGTCGTACATGATCCCCAGCCGCTTCCGCTGGTCGAGCTGAGGCGGCGACAGAAATGGATCTGGTGCTGTCACATCGACCTCTCGGCGCCTTACCCGGCAGTGTGGAACTATTTGGCGCCGACGGTTAACCGCTACGATGCTGCGGTGTTCTCCCTCGAGGAGTATGCGCAGCCGCTCAGTGTGCCGCAGCGGTTCATCATGCCTGCCATCGATCCCTTCTCGCTCATCAACCAGGAGATTTCGCGCGCGGAGTGTTCGCGCCATCTGCAGCGCTACGGCATTCCCCGCGACCTGCCGCTGGTCGTGCAAGCCGGCCGGTTCGACAAGTGGAAGGATCCACAAGGCGTCATTGATGCTTTCTGCATGGCATCCGAGCAAGCACCCGCTACCTTGGTCCTGATCGGCAACACTGCGACTGACGATCCTGAAGGTCCGGTCATGTACGAGAGGATTTGCGCCTCATCCGGGGAGCGCATCATCATTATCGCCGCCGACGATCCGCTCTTAGTCAATGCCTTGCAGCGCCGCGCTGCCGTGGTGCTGCAAAAGTCGCTTCGCGAAGGGTTTGGACTTACGGTCTCGGAGGCGATGTGGAAGGGTAGGGCCGTGATCGGCGGCAATATTGGCGGCATTCGCCACCAGATTGTCCATGGCCAATCGGGTTTCCTCGTCGATGACGTGCACCAAGCTGCCGCGCACATTTCGACATTGCTCCTTGATCCCGATCTGCGCCGCAACATTGGCCGGCGCGCGAGAGATCGTGTGCGCCGACATTTCCTGATGAGCCGGCTGCTGGAAGATTGGCTCGATCTGATCACGGCGTTGATTCTGCCAAAGCGAACAAGATCATCCGCGCAGGAACTTGTCGCCTCTGCCTAGCGTTAGGTGCGCAGGATGATCGTTCCCCCAGGCCGAGCCTATGCGTATCGCCCAAGTCGCGCCACTCGCCGAGAGCGTGCCTCCCAAGCTCTATGGGGGAACGGAGCGCGTCATCTCATGGCTGACGGAAGAACTCGTCGCGCTCGGGCACGACGTGACGCTGTTCGCGAGCGGCGACTCGGTTACGAAAGCCCGCCTCGTTCCCGTCGTCCGCCGGGCTATCCGTCTTAGCCGTCCCCGTGCGGAGCCGTTTCCGGCCTATGCGGCACAGCTGGATGCGATAGCCCAGGCGGCCACAGATTTCGATATCGTGCACTGCCACATCGACTGGGTGCATCTGCCATTGCTTAGCCGGCTTGCCATCCCCCATTTGACGACATTCCATAACCGCCTCGATACCCCAGACCTGCCTGCAGTCATCAGCCGCTTTCGGCAAGCGCCGCTGATCTCCATCTCCGATCACCACCGCAGGCCCTTGCCTGGCGCGAACTGGCTGGGCACGGTCTATCATGGGATGCCCATCAATACATTCTCCCCGAGCTACGAACCTGGAACCTACCTCGCGTTTCTTGGCCGCCTAGCCAGGGAAAAAGGGCCCGAGGTGGCGATCCGTTTGGCGAAAGCAGCAGGAAAGCCGCTGCGCATGGCGGCGAAGATTCCGCGCGCTGATACTCGGTATTATAAGGAGCGCCTTCAGCCTCTGATCGACGGCGAGCAGATCAAGCTTGTGGGCGAGCTCAATGATGTCGCCAAGGGCGAGATGCTCAGGGGCGCATCAGCTCTACTCTTTCCTATCGATTGGCCGGAGCCATTCGGGCTCGTCATGATCGAAGCTATGGCGTGCGGGACGCCGGTCATCGCTTTTCGGCGCGGATCCGTCCCGGAAGTCATTGATGATGGCGTCACGGGATTCATCGTTGAGAACGATGATGAAGCTCTTTCCGCCGTCAAGCGGGTGGGGAAGCTCGATAGGCGCCAGATCCGCGCCACGTTCGAGCGGCGCTTCACCGCCCGAAGGATGGCCGAGGACTATCTTCGTCACTATGTATCTTTGGTCAGTGACGAGACGCAACGCGCGCTCAAGCCGGCGCGCATGCTCAATGTGGAACTTATGAGCCACTA
>VBAB01000299.1 GCA_005888525.1 Alphaproteobacteria bacterium | reverse complement strand
GCACTGCCGTCGCCCGAGTAGCAGCACACCTGCCGCGGCGCCTGCGCTAGGGCGACGCCGACGGCGGCCGGCACCCCCCAGCCGATGCCGCCGGAAGCCAGCGCGTGGAAGCCGTAACGGTCGCGGTAGGGGATGAGATCGGTCAGGTAGCGCGACGACGTGAGACCCTCGTTGACCACCACCGCGTCCTTCGGCAGCGCGTTGGCGATCTGCAGCGTGAGCCAATCCGGATCGATCGGCGTCGTCTTCGAGCGGCTCTCGAAGCGCTCCACCAGGTCGACGCGCTTGGTCGTCCAATTGCCCTTGGCCAACTCGTCCAGGGATGGCGATTGCCGCCCTGCTTGGCGAGCAAGGGCGCGAGGGCCGTCAACGTCTCGCGCAGATCGGCGCGCACGGCCATCTCGGCGGGATAGTTCTTGCCCATGTCCCAGTCGATGAGACCGATTTGGAGAACCGCCATGCCGTCGGGCAGAGGCTCGACCTCGCTCCACACCGACATGCGCACGGGATCGGAGCCCAGCGCGATCAGAAGATCGAACTGGGACAGCACGCCGCGCACTTGGCGTTGGTCGCGCGAGAGGCCGCCCATGAAGCACGGGTGCTCGGAGAGGAAATGCGCGCCGTAGGCGACGCTCTGCTGGTAGACGGGGGCGCCCAACGTCTCCGCAAACCTGGCTGCGGCCTGCAGCGCGTCGCTCTTGACGATCTCGTCGCCGACGATGATGACGGGCCGCTCGGCCTGCAGCAGCCGTTTCGCAAGGCCGTCGAGCACTGCGTCGGACGGGCGCGAGCGCGTATCGATCCGCGTCGAGGAGCCCAGCTCGATGCCGGCCTCGGCATTGAGGATGTCGCCCGGCAGCGAGATGAACACCGGACCGGTCGGCGGCGTCATGGCGACCTTGGCAGCGCGGCGCACGATGCGCGGCAGGTCCTCCAGGCGCGTCACCTCGACCGCCCATTTCACCAGCGGCGCGGCGATCGGCACCAGCGGGTCGTACAGCAGCGGCTCGGTAAGGCCATGGCCCTGCTCCTGCTGGCCGGCGGTCAGGATCATGGGCGTGCCCGTGAATTTCGCATTGAACAGCGAGCCCATGGCGTTGCCGAGCCCAGGCGCCACGTGCACGTTGCAGGCGACGAGCTTGCCGCTGGCGCGCGAGTAGCCGTCCGCCATGGCCACCACGATTGCCTCCTGCAGGCCCAGCACATAGGTGAGGTCCGGGTGCTCCTTCAGCGCATGCATGATGGGCAGCTCGGTGGTGCCCGGGTTGCCTAAGAGATGCGTGATGCCCTCGTCCTTCAGGAGCGCGAGGAACGCGGAGCGGCCAGAAATGCGGTTCATGGGGGCCATTGGGGGGTGAAGCCTCGGTTGCACAGTGCCCCGACAGGCTACGTCGGGCGGTGGGAGTCGAGAAGCCATAAGATCATGGCAGGGCTTGCTCAAAGCGGCACCCGCGTCTAGCGTGAGGCGCGAAAAACAAGGGCGCCGCCGGCAAGGTCCTGGCTACGGCAGGCGACCAGGGAGGAACGAAATGCGCTCGAAACTGGCGTTCGCCGTCGCATTATCAATTGCGGCCCCCGGCCTAGTGGCGACGCCGGTCCTGGCGCAGAAGCAGGGCGGCACGTTGCGCGTCTACCATCGCGACAACCTGCCGAGCGGATCGATCCACGAGGAAGCCACCATCTCGACGGTGCAGCCCTTCATGGGCGTGTTCAACAATCTCGTCCTATTCGACCAACAGAAGCCGCTCAACACGCCCGAGACCATCATGCCGGACCTCGCGGACAGCTGGGCCTGGGACGCCACCAAGACCAAGCTGACGTTCAAGCTGCACCCGGGCGTCAAGTGGCACGACGGCAAGCCGTTCACCGCCAAGGACGTGCAGTGCACATGGAACAAGCTCACCGGCAAGGACCCCGACGACTTCCGCAAGAATCCGCGCGCGATCTGGTGGCAGAATCTCAAGGAGGTGACGGTCGACGGCGACCTGGAAGCCACCTTCGTCCTCAACCGGCCGCAACCGTCATTCCTGTCGATGTTCGCCTCTGGCTACACGCCGGTCTACCCCTGCCATGTCTCCACCAAGGACATGCGCACCAATCCGATCGGCACGGGCCCGTTCAAGTTCGTGGAGCTCAAGCGCGGTGACTCGGTGAAGTTCGTGCGCAACCCCGACTACTGGAAGAAGGGCAAGCCCTACCTCGACGGCATCGACTGGAAGGTGATCGAGAACCGCTCGACGCGCGTGCTGGCCTTCGTCGCCGGCGAGTTCGACATGACGTTCGGCACCGACATCACCATCCCGCTGCTCAAGGATATCAACGCCCAGGCGCCGCAGGCCGTATGCGAGCTGGCCCCCAGCTACGTCTCCATCAATCTCATCATCAATCCGAAGGCCGCACCCTTCAATGATCCGACGATCCGCAAGGCCATGGCGCTCGCCCTCGATCGCAAGACCTTCATCGACATCCTGAGCAACGGCAAGGACGACATCAGCGGCGTCATGCTGCCGCCCCCCGAGGGCGTCTGGGGCATGCCGCCGGAGATGCTGGCGGCCCTGCCCGGTTACTCCACGGACATCGAGAAGAGCCGCGCGGAGGCTCGCAAGATCATGGAAGGGCTCGGCTACAGCGAGAGCAAGGTGCTCAAGGTGAAGGTGGCGACGCGCAATATTTCCGTGTACCGCGACCCTGCCGTCATCCTCATCGACCAGCTCAAGAAGGTCTATATCGACGGCGAGTTGGAGGTGGTCGACACGAGCATCTGGCATGCCAAGGTGACGCGCGGAGATTATTCCGTCGGCCTCAATTTGACCGGCGTCAGCGTCGACGACCCCGACGTCAATCTCTACGAGAACTACAGCTGCAACTCCGAGCGCAACCTCACGCAGTACTGCAACAAGGACGTGGACGCCCTGATCGACAAGCAGTCGCAGGAGACGGATTTCGACAAGCGCAAGAAGATCGTCTGGGAGATCGAAAGGAAGCTGGCCGAGGACCTTGCCCGCCCGATCATCAATTACCAGCGCCTGGCGACGTGCTGGCAGCCGCAGGTCAAAGGTTTCGTCCTGCACCGCAACAGCATTTACAACAACTGGCGCTACGAGGACGTGTGGCTAGACAAGTGACGAGCACTCCCGGGCAAGCGCGATAGAGGAGAAGCGAGAGTGGGAGCGTACATCGTCCGCCGACTGCTCCTGATGCTGGTTACCCTGATCGGGATGTCGATCCTGATCTTCGTCATGCTGCGGCTGGTGCCCGGCAACATCACCGACATCATCTTCGACTCGGCTGGCTTCGTTAACCCGGCGCAGAAGAAGAAGATCGAGCGCCAGCTCGGCCTCGACCAGCCGATCGCGGTCCAGTACGTCAATTGGATCGGCGGGCTGATGCGCGGCGATCTGGGCTACGCCTACGTGTCGGAGAAGCCGGCGATCGAGGAGATCGTGCCGCGCATTCCGGTCACCGCCAAGCTGGCCGCGCTGGCGCTCATCTTCTCCACGCTCTTCGGGGTGCCGCTCGGCGTCTTGAGCGCGGTGCGCCAGAACACGTGGCTCGACTACGTGCTGCGGGTATTCAGCCTGAGCGGCCTGTCGCTACCTGCATTCTGGCTGGGGCTTCTCATTCTGATGGCGTGCGTGCACTGGTTTGGCTGGATTCCCATCTACAGAAGCACGCCTGAGAGCCCCTGGCAGGAGCTGGCGTTGCTGTGCATCCCAGCCGCCGCCGTAGGCTTCCGCAGCTCGGCGCTGGTCATGCGGCTGACGCGCTCGTCCATGCTGGAGGTGCTGCGCCAGGACTACATCCGCACCGCGCGCGCCAAAGGCGCCTCCGAGACCGCCGTCAACTACGACCACGCGCTGCGCAACGCCGTGCTGCCCGTCGTCACCATCATCGGCATCGAGGCGGCGTTCCTGATCGGCGGGCTGATCGTCACCGAAACCGTGTTCAACATTCCCGGCGTAGCGCGCTTCCTGGTCGAGGCCATCCGCTGGCGCGACTATCCGATCGTGCAGAACCTGGTGATGTTCATCGCCATCATCGTCGTGTTCGTGAACTTCGCCATCGACATGATGTATGCCGTGCTCGATCCGCGCATCAAATACGAGGAGTAGGGCCACGTGGCAGTCATCGATCACGACGCGGAGCTGGCGAAGGCGGGAGCCAACGTCCACGGCTGGATAGGAGCGCTGCTGTTCTTCGTGCGCCGCTATCCGCTGGGAGCCATCGGCGCGGTCATCATGGCCCTGTTCGTGGCGACCGCGCTCTTCGCCGATCAGATCACCACCTTCGACCCCTTCACGACCAACGCCCGCGTCTCGCTGGCGCGGCCGGGCGGCGAGCACGTGCTGGGGGCGGACTTCATGGGCCGCGACGTGTTCGCGCGCATCGTCTACGGGGCGCGCATCTCGCTCGCCGTCGGCGTCGGCGCCACCGCGCTCGGCTGCATCATCGGCGTAACGATCGGGCTGATGTCGGGCTTCTTCGGCGGCTGGTTCGACCTGCTCGTGCAGCGCCTGATGGACATCATGCAGTCCCTGCCGCTGCTGGTGATGGCGCTGGTGATGGCGGCTTCTCTGGGCCCCTCGCTCTCCAACACGATCATCGCCATCGCCATACCCCTGGTGCCCAACGTCGCCCGCATCATCCGGTCGAACACGCTGTCGCTGCGGGAGATGCCGTTCGTGGAGGCGGCGCGCGCCATCGGCATGAGCGAGACGCGGATTGCCGTCGTGCACGTATTGCCCAACACGCTGGCTCCTCTCATCGTGCTGGCCACGGCGCAGCTGGGCTCGGCCATCCTGGTCGAATCGGCGCTGGCCTTCCTGGGGCTGGGCGTGCCCGAGCCGCACCCCTCCTGGGGGCGCATGCTGTCGGAGTCGGCGGCCGAGTACGTGCGTACGGCGCCCTGGCTCGTGATCTTTCCCGGCGTCGCCATCAGCGCGGTGGTGTTCGGCACCAACCTGTTCGGCGATGCGCTGCGCGATCTCCTCGACCCGCGGCAGCGCATCTGAGATGTCGGCTCCCGTGGTCCTGAGCGTGGACAGCATGCAGCGAACGATGGCAACGACCGAGCGCGTGCTCGAGGTCGAGAACCTGCAGACCTTCTTCTACACGCGGGCGGGGCTCGCCAAGGCGGTGGACGGGGTGTCGTTCTCGCTCGAGCGCGGCAAGACGCTGGCGATCGTCGGCGAGTCGGGCTGCGGCAAGAGCGTCACCGCGCTTTCCCTCATGCGCCTGATCTCCGATCC
>VBAB01000298.1 GCA_005888525.1 Alphaproteobacteria bacterium | reverse complement strand
CAGACCAGTAGGAGTGCCACCATGGGCCGGGCGATCGTGATCGCTGCTCTGGCAGCGGGCGCAGGCCTCCTGGGCCTCTCGGCGGGCGCTTCGGCGCAAGTGACGCAACCCCGCGACGCTCCCCCGGTCGATACCGGCGAGGTGCCGCGAGCCGCGAGCCCCAACGGCGCCGTCTATATTCCGGGTGTCGGCTTCAGGTACGTTGCCCCGCTCCCCAGGGTGTACGGCTATTACGCCGCCGGCCCGCGGGTCTACGCCTACTCCGACAGTCGCGAGGCCAGGCGCTATCGTGCCTACAGGGCCTCTTGCGACCGACCGGGCTCGTGGTTCGGCGAGCGCTGCGCGCGCCGGTGGCGCTGAGGGCACTCCTACCCGCCTTTGGGCAGCTCTCCAAACTGCCGCGTCACCGCCCGATGGGCAATGAGGAGTTGCCGGTCCAGACCAGCACGGCCAGCAACACCACGCCGAGGATCAGGCTCCACGCGATCAGCTTCTTTTCGATGGGCAGCAGCGGCTCGGCCTCCATCTTGCGGATTTCCTCGCCGATGCGCGGCTTGTCGTTGTCGCTCGCCATTGCTCGCCTCCCTCGCGCTTCAGCCGGCTATCGGCGGTTTCAAGCCGTGGAAAAAGATCCATGAAATGAGCAGCCCGACCCAGATCACGAAACCGAACAGAGAGACGACGTACACCGCCGCCAATCTGGCGATGCCTTCCTGCCAGAGCAGCCGCAGATCCGACATCAGTCCAATCGAGAAGAAGGTGAGGACGAAGAACAGCTGACGGAACACGTTGGCCTGATCCATGGCGGCGTTTAGGGTCTTGAGCGAGGCTGCGCTGGAGCTCAGGCCGATCAGCAAGACGATCAGGAAGGTCGCGACGAAGCCCAGCACGAATTTGGGGAACCGCTCCCAGATTTCGCCGCCGCGCAGCTCATCGCCTGGGCGGCGCGGCTCGATGTGGCGCGCCCAGATATAGGCCAGGATGAACGCCCAAATGCCGATGAAGATGTCGATGAAGATCTTGATCGTCGTGGTCGTGCCGACGATCCAGCCCTTGTCGTACTTGATGCCCTGGGCAGCTGCGTCGGCATAGATGAGCGCCTCCGTGATCGCGCCGCTGGCGACCGCGGCGCCGTCGGTCTTCACGGCCAATCCCATCCACGCGGCGGCGACGAGCGGCTGGTCGCCCAGGAATGTGCGCGCCGCGAACGGCAACACCAGCAGCTCGACCATGGCGAACACCACGACGAGGGAAGACACCATCACGGCGACCATGGGCCGCGCGCGGATGGCTCCGGCGGTGGCGATAGCCGCCGAGACGCCGCAGATGGAGATGCCCGAGGCGAGCGGCGCTGCCCATTCACGGCTGAAGCCGAACCACTTGCGGGCTACGAAGTAGACTACCGCCCAATAGATCAGATAGGCCTCGATGATTGCCGCCAGCCCGCGCCACATCACTGAGGAGGCGAGGCCGAGCTGCTCTGCCGCCTTGACGCCCACGGTGCCGCCGAGGATGACGATGGCGGTCTTGATGTAGAGCTCCGCACGTGCGGCCTCGTTCAGCCAATTTGCCAAGGCCGGCGTCAGATTGGCGATGGCGAGCCCGACGAGAAGGGCTGCGACATAACCGAACTCGCCGGTCAGGCGCAGCGACCACGCCATCCCGAGCCGCTGCATCTCGGCGGGGGTCGTGACCGCGATGTAGGCATAGTTGCCGAGCACCCAGCACAAGTACGAGAGCCAGAACACGACCGTGAAGCCCGCCACGAACTTCACGATGCTCCGGCGCAGGAGGGCTGCGCCGATCGTCATCAGGACGAGAACGAACCCGTAGGTCATCAGCAGCAGGACCGCCGGCTCGAGCTGGGCGTACGCAGGGGAAGCGGGACGCACCGACTTGCCGATCTCCAGCCAGGTCCTGGGGGCCGTTGCCCAGCCCAGAAGGTTGCCGCCGAAGAGAAGTGCGAGCGCCAGGAGGAAGACCACGAAGCCGGCGGCGACGGCAAGCCAGTCCTCCGTCCAGGGGGACGTAGATCCATCCGATGTCGATGTTTCTGCGGTGGCCGCCTGCTGACTCATGAGCGCCTCCTCATTTCGAGGACATAGAAATTAGAAATATTTGCTAATGAACGTCAATGTATTCAGGATAAAAAGAAAATACATCTCTGATATCGGGCTTTGTGGGAACGTATTTATCGTCCCTTGCCGAGAACCTGCAGCCGCCGCGGCTCCAGCCGGTGACTGCGCACTGCCCTTCGCGGAGAGGATGCGTCCGGCAAGTGCCAGAACTCAGCCTACGCGCCGTCCTTGGCCACGGAGATGTCGGGCGCATCCTCGTGCTTCATGCCCTGCACGTGGTAGCCGGCGTCCACGTGGTGCACCTCGCCGGTGACGCCGCGCGACAGATCCGACAGGAAGTAGAGGCCCGATGCCCCCACTTCCTCGATGGTCACGGTCCGGCGCAGCGCCGAGTTGTACTCGTTCCACCTCAGGATGTAGCGGAAGTCGGCGATGCCGGAGGCGGCCAGCGTCTTGATCGGCCCCGCCGAGATGGCGTTGACGCGGATGCCGTTGCGCCCGAGGTCGGCGGCGAGGTAGCGCACGCTCGCTTCGAGCGCCGCCTTCGCCACGCCCATCACGTTGTAGTGCGGCATGACTTTCTCGGCGCCGTAATAGGTGAGCGTCAGCATCGAGCCGCCCGCGCTCATCAGCTTCTCGGCGCGCTGGGCCAGCGCCGTGAACGAGTAGCAGGAAATGAGCATGGTCTGGGCGAAGTTCTTCTCCGTGGTGTCGACGTAGCGGCCGTCGAGCTCCGCCTTGTCGGAGAAAGCGATGGCGTGCACCAGGAAGTCCAGCCTGCCCCATTGCCGGCCGAGCTCGGCAAAGACCTCGTCCATGGAGGCTTTATCCGTGACATCGCAGGGGAGCACCAGTTTCGAGCCCACCTCCGCCGCCAGCGGCTCCACGCGCTTCTTGAGCGCGTCGCCCTGGTAGGTGAATGCCAGAGTGGCGCCCTGCGCCGCGACCGCCTTGGCGATGCCCCAGGCAATCGAGCGGTTGTTGGCGACGCCCATGACGAGCCCGCGCTTGCCCTGCATGAGGGTGCCGGCGGGAATCGTGTTGTCCGCGCCAGGTGCGCTCATCTGCCTCGTCCCTTGCCGTTGCTGCGCCGTGGATCGATCTGCCGGGTGCAGGTCACACCATATGCCTCATATGCCTTGCCGGTCCAGTTGGGCGGTGCGCGCCGGCGGTGACGGTTCCCCCAGGCAATATCCGCATATCCTGTGTGTTCTTTTACTTTGGCCATAACCTGCCTTGTTGGCCCGGCGAGCCCCATGATATGAGGGCCCCGCGCCGCTCCGGCGTGTCAACCGATGCGTGAGACCGATGCCCACTGCCGCGGGGCGCCAGCAGGCGCCGCATTCGAGCTTCTTCTCGGCACCCCTGGCCGAAAGCGATCCCGAGCTCGCCGGCATGGTCGACCGCGAGCTGAGACGGCAGCAGGACGAGATCGAGCTGATCGCGTCCGAGAACATGGTTTCGCGCGCGGTGCTGGAGGCGGCCGGCAGCGTGCTCACCAACAAATACGCGGAAGGCTACCCCGGCAACCGCTACTACGGCGGCTGCCAGTACGTCGACGAGGCCGAGACGCTGGCGATCGAGCGCGCCAAGAAGCTCTTCAAGTGCCGCTTCGCCAACGTGCAGCCCCACTCGGGCAGCACCGCCAACCAGGCGGCGTTCATGGCGCTGATGAAGCCCGGCGACACCTTCATGGGGCTCAGCCTGGCGGCCGGCGGCCACCTGACGCACGGATCGCCGGTCAACTTGTCCGGCAAGTGGTTCAAGGTCGTGCCTTACGGTGTGCGCCGGCAAGACCACCGCATCGACATGGACGAGGTGGGGAGCCTCGCGCGGCAGTACAAGCCGAAGGTCATCGTCGCTGGCGGCAGCGCCTACCCGCGCACCATCGACTTCGCCGCGTTCCGCGACGTCGCCGACGAGGTCGGCGCCTATCTGATGGTCGACATGGCGCACTTTGCCGGCCTCGTCGCCGGTGGCGCGCACCCGAGCCCGTTTCCGCATGCCCACGTCGTCACCACCACGACGCACAAGACGCTGCGCGGGCCCCGCGGCGCCATGATCCTCACCAACGAGGAGGAGCTGGCAAAGAAGATCAATTCGGCGGTGTTCCCGGGCATGCAGGGCGGACCGCTGATGCACATCATCGCCGCCAAAGCGGTGGCATTGCGTGAGGCACTGCAGCCCGAGTTCCGGGCGTATGTGCGCGCCGTGGTTGAGAACGCGAAGGCCATGGGCGAGGTGCTGAGCGCGGCGGGCTACGATCTGGTGGCGGGCGGCACGGATACGCACCTGCTCCTAGAAGCTGACGGGCAATGTCGCGGAGAAGGCGCTCGGCCGCGCCCACATCACCACCAACAAGAACGGCGTGCCGTTCGACCCCGAGAAGCCGACCGTCACATCGGGGATCCGGATCGGCTCGCCAGCCGGCACCACGCGCGGCTTCGGCATCGCCGAGTTCCGGCATGTCGGCCGCCTCATGGCCGAGGTGCTCGACGGTCTCTCCGCCAATGGCGAGGCCGGTAATGCCAAGGTCGAAGCGAAGGTGAAGGCCGAGGCAATCGCCCTCACCCGGCGCTTTCCTATATATGCTTGAGTGATTCCCTCTCCCCATGCCTCTTCGGCATAGGGAGAGGGTCAGGGTGAGGGGTAGTCAGAGACGCCGGCGCAAGCTTCTGCCCCTCACCCCGACCCTCTCCCCGTGAAAAACGGGGAGAGGGAGAAGGCCAGGAGCACCACATGCGCTGCCCCTACTGCGGCTGCGAGAACACCCAGGTCAAGGACAGCCGTCCGACCGAGGAGAACCAGTCCATCCGCCGCCGCCGCAACTGCGAGGACTGCGGCGGCCGCTTCACCACCTTCGAGCGGGTGCAGCTGCGCGAGATCACTGTCATCAAGCGCTCGGGCCGGCGCGTGCCGTTCGACCGCGAGAAGCTCTCCCGCTCCGTGGAGATCGCGTTGCGCAAGCGCCCCATCCAGTCCGAGCGCATCGATCGCATGGTGTCGGGCATCGTGCGTCAGCTCGAAAGCATGGGCGAGCAGGAGATGCCGTCCTCGGTGATCGGCGAGCTCATCATGGAGGCGCTGAAGGGACTCGATCCCGTGGCCTACGTGCGCTTTGCCTCGGTCTATCGCGACTTTCGCGAGGCCGCCGACTTTCACGAGGTGCTGGGTGAGATCGCCGAGCGCGACAAGGCCGACGATGAGACCGGCAGCGCCACGCCCAAGCCGCTCGCCGTCGAGGCGGTCGACAGGAAGCACTAGTGTGATGCTGGATGGCCCGTTCGCCGAGTACCTCCACCGTTGACCTGGATCGCCGCCTCATGGAGCTGGCGCTGCGCATGGCGCATCGCATGCTCGGCCGCACCGCGCCCAACCCGGCCGTGGGCGCCATCATCGCCGACGAGACGACGGGTGAAATAATCACCCGTGGCTGGACACAGCCGGGTGGCCGGCCGCACGCGGAGGGGTACGCGCTGGACCTGGCTGGTGCGCGGGCGCGGGGCCTGACCATGTACGTCAGCCTCGAGCCCTGCTCCCATCACGGCCGCACCCCGCCCTGTGCCAACGCCATCGTCGCCGCCGGCATGCGGCGCGTGGTGTGCGCCATCGAGGACCCCAACCCGGAAATTGCCGGCCGTGGCCTCGCCGTGCTGCGCGATGCCGGCGTTGTCGTCGATCTCGGGCTCTGCGCCGAGGAGGCGCGCTGGATGGCTGCCGGCCATATCCTGCGCATGACCAGGGACCGGCCCTTCGTGCAGTTGAAGATCGCGGTCTCCGCCGACGGCTTGATCGCGCCGGGTGACGGCGCCCCACGCTGGGTGACGGGACCGGAAGCCCGCCAGTTCGCGCACGTCCTGCGCGCGCGCGCCGATGCCATTCTGGTCGGCCGCAAGACCGTGGCCGACGACAATCCCGAGCTGACCTGCCGCCTGCCCGGCCTGGAAGGCCGCTCGCCCAGGCGAATCATTCTCGACGCCAAGTTCCGCACCTCGCCCACCGCCAAGATGCTTCAGACCGCCGAGCGCGTGCCGGTGACGATCTTCGGCGACACCAGGAGCACGCCGCCGCCCTATCCCAGGGGCGTGGAGGTGCGCAGGATGCCGGCCGGGCCCGACGGCCGCCTGAACCTCTCAGTCGCGCTGGAGAGCCTGGCCGCGGAAGGCGTCACGCGGGTGCTGGTCGAGGGCGGGCCGACCATTGCCGGGGCCTTCCTGGCGGCGGATCTCGTCGACGAGGTGGTGATCGGGCACGGCACCGAGACGCTGGGTTCCAAGGGCCGCATGCCGGTCGGCGATCACGGCCTGGAATTTCTAGCCCGCAGCGAGCGCTGGCAGACGGTCGAGGAGCGCGGCATCGGCGCCGACCGGCTCTCGGTGCACCGCCGCACGGGCCGCTTTGCCAGCGAGCCGACCCCATGACCACGCCGTTCCGCTATTACCTGCGCGTGCGCTATCAGGAGTGCGATCCCCAGCATGTGGTGTTCAACGCGCGCTATGGCGACTACGCGGACCTCGCCTGCTTCGAGTTCATGCGCGCGGCGCTGCCGCGGCCCCAGGACGCCTTCGACGGCACCTTCGAGATGCAGACCGTGCGCCAGGTCGTCGAATGGAAGGCGCCGGCCCGCTTCGACGATGTGATCGAGGTCTCGATCCGGGCGAGCCGGCTCGGCACCACCTCGTTTACGCTGAGCTGCGAGCTGCGGCGGGCGGGGGAAGCAGACGTGCTGGCGACGATCGAGACAATCTATGTGCACGTCGATGCCCAGACCTGGAAGAAGCGGGAGATTGCGCCCGAGATGCGCGCCGCGCTGGAGGCCGGCGCCGCCGGCAAGACCACCGACCACGCCGGGTATCTGCGCTGATGCGAGGAGTTCCCTCTCCCCATTCTTCTTCAGAATGGGGAGAGGGTCAGGGTGAGGGGCAGCTGCGAGCGCCGGAGCAAGCGTCTGCCCCTCACCCCGACCCTCTCCCCGCGGAAGAGCGGGGAGAGGGAGACCCGCGCGCGCCGGCGTGATACGCTTCGCCCATGTTCACCGGCATCATCACCGATATCGGCGAGCTCGTGACGTGCCGGGAGGGGCGCTTCGCGATCCGCTGCAGCTATCCGGCGACCGGCATCGCCGTGGGGGCCTCGATCGCCTGCGACGGCGCCTGCCTGACGGCCACCGAGGTCGCCGCGGCGGGCAGTGGCAGCATCCTCAAGGTCGACGTCTCCAATGAGACGCTGAGCCGGACGACGCTCGGTGCCTGGCAGCCCGGCCAGCGCATCAACCTGGAGCGCGCGCTCCGGGCCGGGGACGAGCTGGGCGGGCATATCGTGGCGGGCCACGTCGACGGCGTCGGCCGGATCGTCGATATGCAACCTGACGGCAATTCGCGGCGCCTGACGATCGAGGCGCCGGCCGAGCTGGCGCGCTACATCGCACCCAAAGGCTCCGTCGCGCTGGACGGCATCTCGCTCACCGTCAACGCGGTGGAGAAGAACAGCTTTGGCATCAATATCGTCCCCCACACCTTGACCCACACGACCTTGGGGGCCAAAAAGCCCGGCGACAGGGTGAACCTGGAAGCCGACGTGTTTGCCCGCTACGTAGTGCGCGCCATGGAGCTGAGGACGTGAAGGACGGCTTGAAGACGGTCACATATGCGGAAGGCAAAGGTTTCCTTTCGCCGATCGATGAGATCATCGAGGACCTGCGCAACGGGCGGATGGTCATCCTGGTCGACGCGGAGGACCGCGAGAACGAGGGCGACCTCGTCATTTCCGCGCAGATGGCGACGCCCGACGCTATCAACTTCATGGCCAAGCACGGCCGCGGTCTGGTCTGCCTGTCGGTGACGGCCCAGCGCGCGGCGCAGCTGCGGCTCGAGTACATGGCGCGCCAGAACGAGGCCCGCAACCGCACGGCGTTCACCGTCTCCATCGAGGCGCGCGAAGGCATCGCCACCGGCATCTCCGCCCACGACCGCGCCCGCACCATCGCCACGGCAATAGATCCTACCAAGGATTTCAACGATATCGTCTCGCCGGGCCACGTCTTCCCGCTGATCGCGCGCGAGGGCGGCGTGCTGGTGCGCGCTGGGCATACCGAGGCCAGCGTCGACCTCGCTCGTCTCGCCGGTCTCTACCCGGCGGGCGTCATCTGCGAGATCATGAACGACGACGGCACCATGGCGCGCATGCCGGACCTCGTCGCCTTCGCGCAGCGCCACGGGCTGAAGATCGGCACCATCGAGGACCTGATCGGCTACCGGCTGCGCCACGACAAGATCGTCAAGGAGGTGGCGAAGACGACGGTGCATAGCGCGCATGGCGGCGACTTCGAGCTGCACGTGTTCGAGACCGCGGCCGAGCCCGTCGAGCATCTGGCCTTCGTCAAGGGCGACCTTGGTGCCCCAGGTCCCGTGCTGGTGCGCGTGCATGCCGTCAACGTGCTGACCGACCTGTTGGGCGTCGGCGCCGAGGGCCCGCGCGATTCGCTCATCGAGAAGGCCATGCGGATGATCGACGAGGAGGGCCGGGGCGTGATCGTGCTGATCCGCGACTTGCGGCCCAAGTCCGTGTCGGCGTGGGTGGCGCAGAACGCCGAGCGCAAGAGCCCCAAGCGAAAGGTTACGGCCGAGCGGCGCCTGGTCGAGATCGGCGTCGGCTCGCAAATCCTGCGCACGCTGGGCATCAGCGACATGGTGCTCCTCACCAATGCTCCGCCGTCGCGCTACGTGGGCCTGGAGGCCTTCGGGCTGCGCATCGTCGGCCAGCGCCGGCTGAGCTGACGCGCATGGCCGGCCGGGCAAAGCGATCCGCCGACGAGAGCGAGCTCCTGGGCACGCCCGGCAGCCAGGGCGCGCATATCCTGATCATCGAGGCTCCCTACTACGAGGCCATCTCAGCGGAGCTGGCGGCAGGGGCGATCGCCGAGCTCGACGCCGCCCACGCCACCTACGAGCGCATCGTCGTGCCGGGTGCCCTGGAGATCCCCCAGGCGCTCGCCCAGGCGGTGAAGGCGGACCTGATCGGCTCGGACGACGCCAGTGCCCGCTTCGACGGCTGCGTCGTCCTCGGCTGCGTCATCCGCGGCGAGACCTCGCACTACGACATCGTCTGCAACAACGCCAACCACTGGCTGATGCAGGTGGCTGTCGCCAACGCCGTCCCGCTCGGGAATGCCATCCTGACGGTCGATACCGAGGCCCAGGCGCTGGAGCGCGCGCGGGGCGGGCGCAAGGGCAAAGGGGCGGACGCCGTGCGCGCGTGCCTCGCCCTGATCGCGCTCGAGCGCGTGTTCGCCGACGAGGGGCCGGTATGAGCGCGGCCGGCAAGGCTTCGCGCAACCACAAGGGGCTCTCGCGCAGCCAGGCTCGGCTTGCCGCGGTGCAGGCGCTCTATCAGATGGACCTGGCCGAGACCGACCTGGCCGCGGTCATCGACCAGTTCAAGGCGCACCGGCTGGGCAGCGAAGCCGACAACGGCACCGGCACGGGCGCGCAAGCCGACCCCGAACACTTCGCCGGCGTGCTCGAGGGCGTGGTGCGGCGTCAGCGCGAGATCGATCCGATGATCGATCAGCAGCTGGCGCAGGGGTGGCGGCTGACCCGCATCGATTCCATCCTGCGCGCCATTCTGCGCGCCGGTGCCTTCGAGCTGATCGAGCTCGGCGACGTGCCGCCGCGCGTGATCATCAGCGAGTACATCGACGTCGCGCACGCCTTCTTCGAGGGCGACGAGCCCCGCGTGGTGAACGGCGTGCTCGACAGCCTTGCGCGCAAGCTCAGGCCCGGCGAGCTGCCCGAGCGTTGATGTCATCCCGGGGCTTGTCCCCGGGATACAGCGAGCAAACCACTCCAACAGTCGATTTGGGACAGCGGCACCGCAAGACTAATCTTGTAC
>VBAB01000297.1 GCA_005888525.1 Alphaproteobacteria bacterium | reverse complement strand
CTCGACGCCATAAATTGTGCGTTTTCGTGCGCGTCGTATGATTTTGTACGCTCGATGTGCTAGAGCAACCGGCGCAGAGAGCTTCCGGCAGCGTTGACGTGCCCAGATTGCCCCGCGGGGGCCACTGAAGCCGGCGCCGCGTCCAGCAACCTCCCAGCAGTGTCATCCACGGCCGTCGAGCCAGCAACGGATCCTGATCCTTGAAAAACGCACGAACTCGCAGCGCCGGCGCCCGCGACTGGGCGCAAGTCCTCGCCCGCTATCGCGAGCCCGATCTAGCCCGCAGCACTTTTGAGCTTCTGCTCACGGCATTCTGCTTCGTTGTGCTCTGGTTCCTGACGTGGGCAGCTCTGGGCCTCGGCTATTGGCTGAGCCTCCTCATAGCTGTACCGGCCGCAGGCTTCCTCGTGCGACTCTTCATGATCCAGCACGACTGCGGGCACGGCTCCTTCTTTCGCCGCCGCGCTACCAATGACTGGGTCGGGCGTGTGATCGGCGCGGTGACGCTGACGCCGTATGACGTGTGGCGTTCGAGCCATGCCGTCCATCACGCGAGCTCTGGAAACCTCGAGCGTCGCGGCATCGGCGACATCACCACGCTGACCGTGCAGGAATACCTCGCACTGCCCCGATGGCGCCGGCTCGGCTATCGGCTCTACCGCAACCCGATAGTGATGTTCGTCGTGGGCCCGGCCTATCTGTTCATCTTGCAGCACCGCCTGCCGATCGGGGCGCCGCGGGCCGGGTGGCAGGATTGGTTCAGCGCCATGGCCACCAACGCGGCGATCGCGCTGATCATCGTCACCTTGATGTGGCTGATCGGCGTCCAGCCCTTCCTGCTCGTGCACTTGCCGATCGCGCTGCTCGCCGCCTCGATCGGGGTCTGGCTGTTCTACGTCCAGCACCAATTCGAAGATACGTTCTGGGCCGACAATCCCAGCTGGACCAAGCACGAGGCGGCACTCCATGGCAGCTCGCACTACGATCTGCCGGGCGTCTTGCGGTGGTTTACGGCCAACATCGGCGTGCACCATGTGCACCACCTCTGCAGCCGGATTCCCTATTACCGGCTCCCGCAGGTCTTGCGCAACCACCCGGAGCTCGAGGGAATAGGGCGGCTTACGCTCCTTCAGAGCCTCGGCTGCGTACGCCTGGTGCTGTGGGATGAGAGCCGCCGGCGCCTGATCTCCTTCCGAGAGCTTGCCGAGCAGGCGCCCTTGCTGCGATCGAGACCATAGCGACGGCAAAGCGCTAGAGCGAGATCGTTGCTGATGGAAGCACTGGGGCTTCCATTAGGGAACGTGAATCTCGCTCTAAACTCAAGAAGTAGAGCAGGATTCACGCTTCAGCCTCGACGTTGCATTCGAGGCGATGTGATTCCATCTGGAGCGATCGTGCTCTAGCGGCGCGTCAACGCCCCTTCTTGCCGGCACCGCCCTTGGCGTTGGCCGACGCTTGTGTGGTTGCGAAGGGTGAGGGCTTCGCCGTCGATTTCGGCTTTTCAGCCTTGGGCTTCCTCTTCTCGCGATTGCCTCTCTGCTCACGGTTTGCCACAGCTGATCTCCTTGGTGGTGGACTTGGTGAAGCGGACGCCGATCAACAATCCGCTTTCGCAGCTTCGCCGCCGTCGGCTTCCGACAGGCGCGCGAAATCATCGAGCACGCTCGCGATCAGCGTCTGCCTGCGCGGGTCTTGGGCGACCGGGGTGGCTGCAAAGACTCTCAGCAGGTAGCGCGCCTTCGCGGCAGCCTCGCTCCATGATGCGGCAGGCGCAGCTATGAGCTGGGATTCCAGCTCCTCTTGCCGCTCGCGCAATGCCTTCTGGTTTGCCTCGACTTCCGCCAGCAGGCGGCGAACCTCGGTTGCCTTCTGGGCAGCCATGCCACGGTGGCGGTCGAGCCTGATGGTGTGCTCAGTCATGAGCGCGCCCGAGCGGCTTTCTTGCTCGAGGGGTGTGCGGAGAAGCTGCTCGCTTCCTCGGAATTGGGCACTGGCGCCGCCTGCCCCGTCGCCTCCGTCTGGCGTCGCTGCAGCGGATAGTCGGCGCGCTCGTACAAGCGGCGTATTTCCTGGCCGCTGAATCGCTCCTCGGCGACCTCCAGATAGGCACCGATCAAGGACTCCGGGGGCAGCTCTTCGACCGCAAATCGGATGGCATCGGCGGCGCGCTCAAATCGCTTGTAGCCCACGGGCTGCCGGCGGGACGCACGAGCTCGGCTGGGAAAGAGCTCCGCCTCGGCGCTGTAATCGAAGGCATCCATATCAGGCAACCTCTGCCACGTACGGCAGATCCTCAAGCGACGGCTGCAGGCCGCGATCCGATCGCGATGTCTCGAGCCCCGATCACACCTGGGAACGCAACATCGAAGGGGTCAAAAGGGCTGATCGCCATGCCGTGAGCGATGGGCTGTTGCGTTGGGCGCCCAGAAGGCGCGCAATTCACAGTACGCCGTGGGGTCCGCCGAGTCACCAACATTGTTTACCGGCGGCTCGAGTGCGTACGGCTTGCTAATGCGGCACAACCGCTCCGGCCCGCAATTCCTCCAGACGCGCGCGCAATAGATCGGCCAGGAAGTCGTCGAGCTCTTTTTCTGTCATCCCGCGAACATCGTACCATTGCTCGCCATGGCAGATGACGACGTTCTCGTTGAGGGAGGAGAGCGACGTATCGGCGATGAAGTCGGCTTCGACTTTGCAGATCGGGGTGGCCTTGTGGTAGCGCATGAACAACCTTAGCACGGTGCCAGTCGAAGATACGAAATGAGGCTCGTCGCTGTATTTCGCCGGCAGAATGTCCGCCCGCGAATGAGCCGCTGAACGTCCTCTGCTGGCGTTTCTCCTGTGCGTGACGTGCCGGCCGCACCTTGTATTTGCCATCGAAGTGGCCCATATGTGAGAAGCCGGTGCGATCCCGCGGTGGGCGCGCGCCCTCGTTTTGGTTTAGACACTCGCCATCACCGGCCAAGTGCCCTTTCCCAAACCTGAGTTGCCTGGGCCCAAGCGTGAGCCCATTCTGGCCGGCTCAATCTCGCGCACATGGGAAAGGTTTCCCCTCAATGAGAGTCTCTGGAACGCTCAAGTTCTACAATTCTGCCAAAGGCTTTGGCTTCATCACGCCCGAGGACGGATCGAAAGATGTGTTCGTCCATGCAACCGCACTCGAGCTGGCGGGGATCCAATCGCTGAACGAAGGCGACAAGGTCACATTCGTCCTCGAGGACGACAGAAAGGGTCGCGGCAAGCAAGCCGGGCAGATCCAGAAAGCCTGATCGACAACGCTCCCAGAGGGCCTGTGACGCGCCGCCAGAGCTCAGCTCCTGGCGGCGTATAGGCATGCTTGCTTACTCCTTTCAAGGACACTCAATGACGACAGCCTCCGTGGATAGCAAGGCGATGCGCGGCACCAAACGCATGTGCCAAGCGTGCGAGGTTCGCTTTTACGATCTCATGCGGGAGCAAATTGTGTGTCCGGCCTGTGGCGCAATCTACACGCCCGTGGCCCAACCGGCTGCCGATGCCGGAAGGCGCGGCGCGGCCGGCTCTGCGAAAACTGGCTGGCGGCAGAGCTTCAAGAGACCGAGCCCGGTGCTGCCCGAGCCTGATCCTCAAATCGCAGCTGCTCCAGAGGAGGTGGAGGTCGAGGCAGCCGGCGAGGAGGTTGCCGTTGCTGACGCCGCGCCGGAAGACGATATCGTCCTCGAGCAGGAGCCCGATGACGCGGACGTGTCCGGCCTGGTCGACGTCGACATCGAGGAACCAAAGGAACGCTGACGAGGCTGCCGCTGTGGTCTTGCCTTCACGGCAGTCCGACCCTGGTGAAATAGAAAGTGGCCCACCACGTTACGCTGAAGCTGTGGCTGCACGGTCGTACAGCCCTGTCGCTGCTGGTCTCGAAGCATGGCGACGCAAATGCGGCCGTCTGGCTCCGGAAATCGAAGCTCCTTGGCGAGCGGGCTATCGACAGCACTACGGTCGAGCTCACCATGCCGGACTGGCTGGCGCGCAGTGAAAGGCTGTCGTGACGTCTTCAGCCGGGCGTGGATGAGCGGTTGTCACGCGCGGCTGGCGACGGCTTGCCCTCTCCGACAAGGGCCTCGAGCAGCGCAACGAGGCGACCGAGCTTGTTGTCGATCTGACCAAGGCGATACGCGACGTACTCTGCGGCGTGCGCCATCCGCCGATCGACTTGGCTCAGCGTATCAGGGGAAGGCTCAGGAAGGAAATCGCTCTCCATGGTGGCCCTGACGCTCTCTCTGGTGGCTTCACGATCCATTGCGCACTCCTGTGCTTGCCAAGATGCTCCATCGCGCATGGTCCGCCGGATCACGCACGGCGAACGGCGAACGTCATGGTAAAGGATTTTCAGCGGCATCCTTACGAATTAAATTGTCCACTGACGATGGAAACCGATCTTAGAAAACACACTTGCGTGGTACTCTTCATCCAGTCGCTATCCAAGCGGACGAAATATCGGCCCATTCCGACTTGGGAGTCGTGTCCCCTCGGAGCGCCGCCAATTCGCGACACCAGAGTGAAAGGCTACATCGGATGCGTGACATCATCATCGCGGCAGCGATCTTCTGCTCGAGCGCGAGCATCGCATTCGCTGAGGTGCCGGTGACGCCGCAGCCGCCCACCGGTTCACGTTCCTTGGCAGTGGAACAGACCAAGCAGAGCGCACATGAGACGGCTGTCGCGGATTGCGAGCAAATGTGGGATCGCGGCACTCACATGTCCAAGCGAGAATGGTCGCAGACGTGCCGGCGCGTGCAAAACAGACTTCAGCAGCTCGAGTTGAGATAGTCTGGGCGGTTCACTCGGGAACCCTCACTGACATGGAGAGGCGCATGAGCGGCGAGCGAGAAATCAAGCGGAGGCGGCCGGGTTTCGGCAAGCGCGGCAGCGCAAGGGTGAAGCTGGCTGAACGCAAACCCTCTTCGATGGGGCATTTGACGCAAATATGCCGCCGATGGTGGGGCAAGAAGGAACTGCAAGGAAAGATGGCGAAGAAGGGGGTTGGCTTCAAGCGATCCCGGCTGGAAATATGAGGTCGGCGGGGCGGCCGTAGCGATCGACGCAAGAGAACGACGATAGATGACCGCGAAATGCTCCGAGCTGTTGGCACACCGGGCAACCGTCGTCGCCGATTGGGCCGACCGAATGCCCCTGCGCGACGTTTACATTTTTGGTGACCATGCCGGTGCAGACGTAGGGGCGGGCGCCAAACTGAAGATCGCAATCGAGTACAGCAGCGACGCCAGCGACGAGATGATGAGGGGCTGGCAGCGCGAGAACTCCACCGACTTCGCAGGGCTGCGACAGGCGCTCGGAACCCAGATAGCGCTCTATGCAGACCAGGACTATGACGTGTGGCCGCCCATCAGGAACGCGGTACGCGCTCCGTTATTGACGATACGCAAAGTGAGGGTTGTGCAAACGCCTGCGATCTAGCTGCGAAAGCTCTACTCGAATCGGCGCAATGCCTGAGGGCTCATGCGGGAATCGTCATGGGGATTTGCGGGCGGCGACGGGCTCGGGATCCACGCTGGGCGTCGATGTCGGCGCCGGCTCAGGGGAGGGCTGGCTCGTA
>VBAB01000111.1 GCA_005888525.1 Alphaproteobacteria bacterium | reverse complement strand
TCCTCCTCTGACTTGCCGACGGTGGCGACCTCCGGGAACGTGTATATGACGTTGGGTATGGCGTCGTAGTTCACGTGGCCGGCCTGGCCGGCGAGAATCTCGGCCACGGCCATGCCCTCGTCCTCGGCCTTGTGCGCCAGCATCGGGCCGGCGATCACGTCGCCGAGGGCGTAGATGCCTGGCACGCTCGTCTGGAAATGCTGATCGACGATGATGCGCTTCTTGTTGTCGAGCTTCACGCCTGCGGCCTCCAGCCGGAGGCCGTCGGTGTAAGGCACCCGGCCGATCGCCACCAGCACGACATCGGCGTCAACCACCATGCTCTCGCCGCCACCGGCGGCCGGCGCGATGGCAATCTTGTGGTTGGCTGCGTTCTTGGCGACTCCGGTCACCTTGCTCGAGAGCTTGAAGCTCATGCCCTGCTTCATCAGGATGCGCTGCAGGGTCCTCCCCACTTCGGCGTCGGTGCCGGGCAGGATGCGATCCAGGAACTCGACGACCAGCACCTCGCTGCCGAGCCGCCGCCACACCGAGCCGAGCTCCAGCCCGATGACGCCCGCCCCGATCACCAGCAGTCGCTTCGGCACCTTGGGGAGCGTCAGCGCGCCTGTCGAGGACACGATCGTGTGCTCGTCGATGTCGACGCCCGGGAGCCTGGCCACGTCCGAGCCGGTGGCGATGACGACGCTCTTGGCCTCCAGCCGCTGCTTGTCGCCGTTGCGGAGCGCCACACCCACCCGGCCGGGGCCGAGGATCGTCGCGCTGCCGTGAATGGCATCGATCTTGTTCTTCTTGAGCAGGAAGGCGACGCCGTCGACATTGCCTTTGACGCCCTCGTCCTTGAACGCCAGCATCTTGGCCAGATCGAGCTTCGGGGTGGCCTCGATGCCCATGGCGGGCAAGCCGTGGCCCGCCTCTTCGTAGGCGTGCGACGCGTGCAGCATCGCCTTGGAGGGGATGCAGCCCACGTTGAGACACGTGCCCCCGTGCGTTGCGCGCTTCTCGACCACCGCCACCTTCAGGCCGAGCTGGGCCGCGCGGATGGCACACACGTATCCGCCGGGTCCGGTGCCGATCACGATCAGATCGTATGCCACGGACACTTAGACCTTCCATTCATCGCGTACAGGATCCCAAATGCCCTCGGCCTCCATGCGCAGCGCGTCGGCGCACAAGTCGATCTCGCCGCCGTCGACCGTCACCCACTCGAGCGATCTGCCGCCGCTGCCCGGATGCGCCGTGCGGAAAAGCGCCGCATCGCGGAGCGGCTCGAAGACCTTGCCGACGTCGAGCAGCCGCTGCAGATCGAGCACCGCTTTGAAGCCGTCAGCGAACGTCAAGGTGACCCGCGGCGGAGACGTTACTTCGACCCCGACGATCTGTTGGCCAAGTTTCACTCGACCATCCCAGGGTGCTCGTTGTTTCGCGCCTTGTTCCAGCATTCCAAGAGGTCCTTTTGACGGCTCGATGCCCACAGTCTGATTGCGGCGAGTTTGGCTGCGGGCAGCGAGCCTTCCATAAGCTCCAGGGTTTCAAGAGACACTTGGCCTCTATGCTCGGCAAACTCAACATGGAAATGCGGTGGAGAATGATCGTTCCAGTAGAAGATGATCCGCACTCCTGCGACGATCGCGACAGTCGGCATCGGCTTCATCTCCGGCAAGAGATATAGCGCTCGGACCGCCATCCGGCTACCGGCAGAGTCGAGCCGGCAGTACCTCTTGGCGCGACCATTGAGTTCTTCGCGGGCCCTCAATCTCCGGCCAGCAGCTATGCCGCGGGATACAGCGCCGCAGCGTCGCGTTTTCTAGGATCGGCGGCGTAACGAGAGTGCGAGGAGGCCACCATGCCTGCGATGCTTGCCGCGACGGTTTCTGCCCTGCAGCAGCACACCCCGGATCGCGTCCACGATGCGCCGGCGTGCATGCTCGCGGCGCTGATCGACAGCTTGACGAGTCCCGAGCGCTACAGCCTCGAGGTGCGCAACGGCGAGCTGTTCATCGTGCCTGCGCTCTGGTGCGGCGAGACCCGGTCGGCGCAGGGCCCGGCGTCCGGTCGGCGTGCGGCTACCGGCTTCTCCGGATGCTGAAGCGCACGCACAGCTCTGGCGGTTGCGCGGCGATCGGTTTGCCCAAGCTGATTTGTCCGGACCGCTCCAGACCGATTTCGTCCCTGCGCAGCGTGATCTCCGCCATGCCCTGCCTGTGGAGGTACGTTCCGTTCAAGCTTTGGTCGATGAGGACGAAACGGTCGCGGCGGAACTCGATGCGGGCGTGCATGCGCGAAGCGAGCGGATCGGCGATGACGAACTCGTTGTCGTCCCCGCGTCCCATGTGCAGCACAGGCCGGTTATGCCCGAGCTCGATGGCGGTCTCGCCGAACTTGGCGACCAGCCGGATGTTGTCGGATGCGGTGTCGGCGATGGTCTTCACCTGGGTCAGCTCCGCGGGCTCCCATACGACCTCGAACAGCTCGACCAGCCCCTTCTTCCCCTTCACCTGAATGCTGCCGACCGGGCGGACGTTGGCGTCTTTCGGTAGTTTGCGTAGAGCTTGCTTGGTGATCAGGACCTGACCAGGCTTGGAATGCGCCACCACGCGGGCCGCCACGTTGACGGTGTCGCCGAAAACGTCGGCCCCTCGCGTGATGACGGGTCCGGTATGGAACCCGACCCGGATCGCCAGCGACTTGACGCCCAATTCTGCGAGCGTGACCGCCTGCTTGACCGACCGCTGCATGGCCACGGCCGCTTCCGCGGCATCGTGGGCGATCGAGAAGGTGCACATCAGCTCATCGCCGATGTTCTTGACGACGGTCCCCTGATTTCGCGTTGCGGATTGCGAAAGCAGACCGAGCGACTTGGCGATGACGGCCTGGGCGCGGGCGTTGCCGAGCGCCTCGTAAATCTTGGTGCTGCCGCACACGTCGACAAACAAGATGGTGCACGGGAGACCGGTACGCTGAAACTGTGATGTCATCGAACGTCCAGAAGCTCCACCGCTGCGGACGACCGCCTGTTCGACATGGCATATTAGGCGAATTGTGAAGGGTGCTCCACCCGGTGAATCGGGCCGTCGCCGCTGCCCCGAAGAGGCCCCGACCCATGATCTCCAGAGGGAGTTAGCCCTGTGCCCTCCGGGCGCCAACAGCGTCCGGCGGCCGATTTCAATGCGCAGCCCTTGGCTCAGACCGCATTTCTCCATAATTTGGGTGTCAATATGGTGATCGTGGGATTGACGCTGTGCGCATTCCCGGCACATTTGCGCCAGCGAACGGGGGTCGGAATGAAGCGATTCGCTCAAGCAGGGGCTTGCGCGCTGCTTCTGGCAGGCACCGCTCTGCAGGCCGGCTGCGGCAACAGCTCCGCTGGTCTCGCGACCAGCAGCACCTCCGTGCTGCCGCCCGACGCCCCGGCCGCCATAAGCAACGACGACCCGATGGCACGCCCTGTCGCCGTGGCCTGGACCTCGGCGCGCGCCAAGCGGTGCGGCTTCTACTTCGATCCGGCAAAGCTCAGAACCTCGTATCTGGCCTACGAGGCCCGGCAAGCTTCCGGCGAGCAATATGCCAAGATCGAGAAGGCTTACGACACGACTTACAAGGCCACCTCGGAGAAGGTTTCCCAAGACGTCGATTACTGCTCGGACCGCAAAGCGCTCGAGATCAAGGCCGACCTCGAGCGGCATCTCGCAGCGGACTACACCCCCAATCTGCCGAAACCCAAGACCGTGGCAAGCTGCGGATTGCTTGGCTGCGCCCAGGGTCCGGACGAGAACTTCACCAGCAAGAAGTTCTGGTCAGACATGGCCAAGCAGCCCGGTGCTAGCGGTCGCTAGAGACTGGCACCCGCGATCTCACGCGCGTCGCGGCGAGCACTCAGCTCACGCCCAGCTTCTTCTGCAGGGAGGAGGACGAGGTGGTGTACTGGAACAGCAGCTTCTTGCCCGGATAGACGATGTGGTAGGCGGCTTGCGCCATCAGCGCCACCTCGTGAAAGCCAGACAGGATGAGCTTCAGCTTGCCGGGGTAGGTGTTGATGTCGCCGACGGCGAAGATGCCCGCTTCGCTGGTCTGGAACTTCTCGGTATCCACGGGGATGAGGTTCTCATCCAGGTTGAGCCCCCAATTGGCGACCGGCCCGAGCTTCATGGTGAGCCCGAAGAAGGGCAATAGGCGGCTGCAATCGATACGCACCTCGCCGTCCTTGGCGCGGATGGTGGCAGCGCTCAGAGCGCCGTTGTCGCCGTGCAGCGCGGTCACCTGGCCGATGCGCAGGTCCATCTTCTTGTCGGCCACGAGCGATCGCATCTTCTCTACGGAATGGGGAGCACCGCGAAATTCGTCGCGCCGATGCAGAAGCGTCAGCCTGTTGGCGACCGGCTGAAGATTGAGCACCCAGTCGAGTGCCGAGTCGCCGCCACCCACGATCAGCACGTCCTTGCCGCGGAAATCCTCGATGCGCCGTACCGAGTAGAAGACGGACTTGCCCTCGTAAGCTTCGATGCCTGCCAGGGGCGGCCGCTTCGGCGTGAAGGAGCCGCCGCCGGCGGCGATCACCACCACCTTGGTCAGGAACTGCGTGCCGGCATCGGTGACGAGCCGGAAGCGGCCCTCGCCCAAACGCTCGAGGGCATCGACGCGGTGGCCCAGATGAAACGTGGCACCGAACGGCTTGATCTGCGTCATCAGCCGGTCGGTGAGCTCCTGTCCGGTCACGATCGGCAGGCCCGGGATGTCGTAGATGGGCTTTTCCGGATAGAGCTCGGCACATTGTCCGCCTGGCTTGTCCAGGATGTCGACCACATGTGCCTTGATATCGAGGAGCCCGAGCTCGAACACGGCGAATAGCCCGACTGGCCCCGCGCCGACGATCACCGCATCGGTCTCGACGGGCGCTCCGGTGGATCCGTTCATTGCACCTTCAGCCATGGTCAAGCATGCCTTCTGCGCGCAAGGGGGTCAGACCCCTTGACCGTGCGCTTGCACTTCTAATTTCCACCTCGAGCCAAGGGGTCTGACCCCCTCGGCATGCTCACTGCCTCTTGCCGGTGGCTGCTGACATATAGTGCCGCGCCGAGCAATCCTTATAGCCAGCGTCGGCAAACATCTCCTGGACATTCTTCAATGCATCGCGGCGACTTGCTGCCGCGGATATGGCGCATCCAGGCCGCGGTTGCGTACAGCACATGACGGCGAACACCTCCTTCATGTCGTTTGTGGACGCGGGACCATTGGCGCATGTCTTCGACAGGCGCTTGCAGGCCTCCACCGCGCGCTGCCGGGCTTCCTCCTCCGTTGCCCCCCAGACCACCGGAGAGGAGCCTTCGCTGTTGGGATCGATCGCGGCCCAGCGCTGCTGCGCCGGGGCCGGCTGCGACCATGCGCCCATCCCTGCGCCGAGCACGAACAGCACCACGAAACGGCGTCGCCACAATTTTTGCAAGACCGCCCTCCCCCGTCAGCCGGCACCTCGCTGGCTTTGCCGCACGACAATATCTTGCCGTTGACGCGACGGTCCAGCAGGCCGCCTGCGCCTCAAAATTGCTTCTCCGGCACACGGACGATGAGGCCGTCGAGGGCGTCCGTCACCTTGATCTGGCAGCTGAGGCGGCTCGAGGGGCGCACGTCGAAGGCGAAGTCCAGCATGTCCTCCTCCATCTCCGAAGGCCCGCCGGTCTTCTCGCGCCATGCCTCGTCGACGAAGACGTGGCACGTCGCGCAGGCGCACGCGCCGCCGCATTCGGCCTCGATGCCCTCGACGAGGTTCTTCTTGGCCGCCTCCATGACCGTCATGCCGTTTTCGGCATCCACGACCTGCTCGGTGCCGTCCGGTTGGATGAACGTGATCTTGGCCATGGACGGGGCAGGTTTCCTTGAGCTGCGCGGATGCTATCGCCAGCCGGGCATGTGGCGGCCGGGCCCCGTTTCGACGCGGCCCGTTGCGGCGGCGGAGTGTTAGCGGGCCGTCGGCGCAAATTCAAGCCCGCCGGGGAGCGCGGTTGGCTCAGGGATTGGCCAGCAGCCGGGCGATGAACCGGCACACTTCATCGGTCGCCGTGGCCAGGGCAGCCACCGCATCGTCCCGGTGCCCCTCGGAGAGGGCCGCGTCGGACTCGATGTCGACCTGCTCGGCCATCTCGGCAAAGCGCGCGAGACGCCACGCGCCAATGGCGGAGGCAGAGCCCTTGATGGTATGGGCCGCCTGCTGCCAGGCCTTGTCGACCGACGCATCGCGCAGTTGCTCAAGGTAGCGCGGCACCTGGTCGGCGAACAAGTGCAGCACTTCATGCTCGACCGCCGAGTTGCCCATGGTGAAGCGTGCGAGATAAGTGCGATCGATGGGATCTCCCGCCAGCTTGTCGCCCGAATCGGCAACGGGATGCGCGGTGCTCATGAGAGCGGATTTTCTGGTCAAGCGCGGTTCTCCCCAATCCATTCGCAGGCTGCCCCCTGCAAGCAAGACCACGAAAAGTACTGACTGGCGCCGTACAGTATTGATCATGCTTTCGAGTGCATAACCTTGTGTTAATCCAGCGAGCCATCCAGTCGTGATGGTAAATCCTCCCTCTTTGTTGGCGACGCGCCGATGGCTCTCCACAAATCTTGGTTTTGCCCCATTGCCTGCTTAGCTAGGGCGCGACGGGAGGGCGCCCGGGGGACCGCTATGTGCGCCAACCACTTACATATCGGTTGATCACCAGCTTTCCGCGCTTGCCGGCCTGTGCCGCGACGGGGAAATGCGATATGTGTCGGGGCTAAGGGGTTCGGCGCCAAGCGCGCCGAAATTGGAACGGGGAATGGCTCACGACGGCAAGACGCAGCGCGAGGCTACCGACCGCCCGCTGGGCGCCGGCGCTCGCGAGCGGACCGAGCCTGCGATGCCTTCGCTGGAGGGCCCCGCCGATACGGCGGCCGCCCCTTCGGCGCCGTTTCCCATGGGCAATCTGGGCTCCCTGAAGCCCGGCAATGGCAGCAATGGCGCCGAACGCGGCAGCCGGCGTCCCGCCAAGCGGCGCCCGGCCGGTCCGGCGCGTCCGAAGATCGCCGCCAACGACGATGCCCCGTCCATCGGCGGCCTGATCTTCTCGCTGCAGCAAAAGCCGTCCAACCGCCCGTTCGTGGTGGCCGCGGCGGCGTCGGGCATATGGCTGGTCGTCGGCGCCATTTTTGCCTGGGCCACGCTGTCGTCCGCCGGGCCGGGCGTCTCCAGCCCGATGCTGGTGGTGGTCATCGCCACCATCATTTTGCCGATCGCCCTTTTCTGGTTTCTGGCCCTGCTCGCCTGCCGGGCCCAGGAGCTCAAGCTGATGTCGTCGGCCATGACCGAGGTGGCGGTGCGCCTTGCCGAACCCGATCGCGCCGCCGAGCAGTCGGCAGCGTCGCTGGGTCAGGCGGTGCGCCGGCAGGTTTCGTTCATGAACGAGGCGATCTCGCGCGCACTGGGACGGGCCGGAGAGCTCGAGGCGCTGGTCCACAACGAGGTGGCGACGCTGGAGAAGTCCTACAACGAGAACGAGCACAAGATCAAAGGCCTGATCCAGGAGCTGGTCGGCGAGCGCCATGCGCTCGTGAGCACGACCGACAAGGTCTCCGAGACTTTGAAGACGATGGGCAGCGAGGTGCCCACGCTGATCGAGAAGCTCTCCCAGCAGCAGATCAAGCTGGCCAAGATCATCGAAGGCGCGGGGCAGAACCTGATTGCTCTCGAGAACAAGCTCGCCACGGCCAGCGGCAGCCTCGAAAGCACGCTCGCCAATCGCACGCAGCAGCTGCAGGCGGTTCTCGACGACTATACGGTCGCGCTCGACGCCACACTGGCCAACCGTGCCGAGGCGCTCGACATGCAGCTCGTGGAGCGCACGCGCGCGCTGGACGCCGCTTTCTCCGAGCGCCTGGCGCTATTCGACGATTCGATGCTGCGCTCGACGGCCGCCATCGACAACGCGGTCAGTGAGAAGGCGCGCGCGCTCACCTTCGCCATGGAGAACCATGTGCGGGCGCTCTCCGACACGCTCGGCCAGCAGGTCCATACGATCGACCAATCGATGGTGAGCGGCATCGACGCAGTGCGCCGCACCAGCGACAGCATCACACGTCAGTCGCTCAAGGCCATCGAGGGCTTGCACAACCAGGCGGACATGCTGAGGGGCGTGTCGGAGAATGTGGCGCAGCAGATTTCCGGCGTCACCAACCGGTTCGACGATCATGGCCAGTCCATCGTGAACGCTGCCAGCGCGCTGGAGGGAGCCACGATGCGCATCGACTCCACCCTGCAGAAGCGACAGCAGGAGCTCAACGATACCCTGCAGCGCATGTCGGGCAATGCCCGGCAGCTCGACGAGGTCATGCGCGGCATGCGCACCCAGACGGACGCGCAATCGCAGGCGGTGGTTGCCGAGTTCGACCGCTTGCGGGCCCATGCCGACGCGCAGACCATGCGGACCATCGAGGACATGCGGTCGAAGATGTCGGGCGCGTCGCACGAGATGACCCAGCAACTGCGGCAGGAGCACGAGCGTTTGCGCGCCGAGGCCGAGCGCCTTCCCGTAGTCACGCGCGAAAGCGCCGAAACCATGCGGACGGCGCTCAACGATCAGCTGCGCGCCCTCGAGCAGCTCTCGAGCCTGAGCGCCCGCGAACGCCGTGACGTCACCCCCCCGGGCCCCCTGGCACCCGGCGCGCCGCTGTCGCTCACGGCGGCTTACGCGGCCCAGGCGGCCGCCGCGCCGCCGCCCCCGTTGCAGGCGCCGCCCCCCGATCACGGCGAGCGCTGGTCGCTCGGCGACCTGCTGGCGCGCGCCTCCCGCGACGACGACGGCACCACGCGCGCTCCCCTGCTCGACATCGAGGGCATCGCCCGCGCGCTCGATCCGACCACGGCCTCGGCCATCTGGTCGCGCTTCCGCGCCGGCCAGCGCGGCATCATGGTGCGCAGCATCTACACGGCCGAGGGAAGGTCGAGCTTCGACGACGTGACCGAGCGCTACGGCAGGGACATGGATTTCCGCCGCACCGTCGACCGATTCCTCGCGGACTTCGAGCGGCTCGTGCGCGAAACCGAGCAGAAAAGCCCGCGCGCGGTGCACGACCACCTCGTCTCGGACGCCGGCCGCGTCTATCTGTTCCTGGCGCACGCGAGCGGCCGGCTGCGCTGAGCCCTCGCGCCCGCGCAACCGGCTCCCCTGTACGAGACGTTGACCAACATTGCGGCGGGCCTTCAATATGCGCTTTCGCGTCCTAAAGCGAGATCGTTCCTGATGAAAGCACTGGGGCTTCCATCCAGGAGCGCAAATCTCGCTCCAGGACGTTGGCATCCAGGAGGGACGAGATGAAGTTCGGCATCTTCTACGAGCTGCAGCTGCCGCGGCCCTGGCAGCGGGACGGCGAGCTCAAGCTCTATCAGGACGCGCTCTCGCAGGTGGAGCTGGCCGACCGGCTCGGCTACGACTACGCCTGGATGGTGGAGCACCACTTCCTCGAGGAATACTCCCACTGCCCCTCACCTGAATCCTTCCTCGCCGCTGCCAGCCAGCGCACGAAAAGCATCCGGCTCGGTCACGGCATCTTCCAGCTCACTACCAACCATCCCACCCGCGTCGCCGAGCGCGTCGCCGTGCTCGATCTGCTGAGCAACGGGCGCTGCGAGTTCGGCATGGGCGAGAGCGCCTCCATCACCGAGCTCGAGCCGTTCGGCCGCTCCATGGAGGACAAGCGCGCGGTGTTCGACGAGGCCGTGCAGGCGATCTTCCCCATGTTCGAGGATGGCGCCAGCGAGCACCACGGCAAGTACTTCGATATTCCCTACCGCCACGTGCTCCCCAAGCCGGTGCAGAAACCGCACCCGCCCATTTGGATGGCGTGCTCGCAGCTCGACACCATCGCGCGGGCGGGGCGCTGCGGCATGGGTGCGCTTGGATTCCAGTTCGTCAGTGCCGATGCCGCGCATGCCTGGGTGCACGCCTACTACAACGCCATCACCAAGCGCCTGGAGCGGCTCGCGGACTACGTGGTCAACCCCAACATCGCGCTCGTCAGCTTCTTCATGTGCGCCAAGACCGACGAGGAGGCGCGCAGGCGTGCCGACGGCGCGACGTTCTTCCAGTTCGCGCTGCGCTTCTATGGCGCTTCGGCCGACCGCAAGCGTCCGGCACCTGGTACCGTCAACATGTGGGACGAGTACAACGCCTGGAAACGCGCCAATCCGGATGCCCAGGAAGCCGCGCTGCGCGGCGGTCTCATCGGCTCACCCGAGACGCTGCGCAAGAAGCTCGCCAAGTTCGAGACCTCCCACATCGATCAGGTCATCCTGCTCAACCAGGCCGGCAAGAATACGCATGAGCACATCTGCGAATCCCTGGAGCTGTTCGGGCGCGAGGTGATCCCGGAGTTCCAGGGCCACCACGCGGCTCATGAGTCCTGGAAGGACAAGGTCATGAGCCGGGAAATCGAGCTCGAGGAAATCGAGACGACCGCATTCAAGGACCGCTACGGCACAAAGGCGATGCCGGCCCAGGTCAGGTCGCAGAAAGCCAGCACCGCCGGTTGATCACCCCGGGATGCGCACGTCAGCGCGTGTCAGGAAACCAGCTCCAAGGATGGCAGTACCGCCTCGAGCTCCTTGCGGCGTGGCTCGAGGAAAGGCGGCAACTTCAGATTTTGCCCCAGGTTGGCGAGCGGCTCGTCGATCGTGAAGCCGGGCAGGTCGGTGGCGATCTCGAACAGCACGCCGCCAGGCTCGCGGAAATAGACGGACCGGAAATACTGGCGATCCTTCTGCTCGGTCGGATGCACGCCGTGGCTCTTCACGAGCTTGCGCGCCATCTCGGCCTGCTCCGCGGCGTCTGCAGCCCGGAAGGCCACGTGATGCACGGAGCCGCGGCCCATGCGACCGGCGAGGAAGCCTCTCGCCTCGCGGATGTCGACAACGCCGCCGATGCCATCGTTGGCGCGGTAGCGCACATGCGGACCCTCGCGTCCCGCTTCGGTGAAGCCCAGCACATCCGTCAGGATGGCGCCAGTGGGGGCCGCCGCATCGAGCATCAGGGTCACGCCGTGGAAGCCGCGGATCGCATGCTGCGCTGGAATTTCGCCGGTGCTCCAGGCTGCCTCTGCCTCCGTGCCTGATATGCCGACCAGCGCCAGGCTCATGCCGTCGGGATCGAAGAAGGAGAGCACGGGCTCGCCGAAGCGCTTGGTCAGCGCCTCATGCTTCACGCCCTTCTCGATGAGCCTGTGCGTCCAGTAGCCGATCGATGCCGCCGGCACGCAGAAGGCCGTGGTCTGCGCCAGGCCGAGACCGCCGCGGCCGGAGGAAGCATGCTCCCACGGAAAGAACGTCAGAATTGTCCCGGGGCTTCCTGCCTCGTCGCCATAATAGAAGTGATAGGTGCCGGGATCATCGAAGTTCACCGTCTTCTTGACGAAGCGCAGCCCGAGCGTGCGCGCATAGAAGTCGAGATTTCGCGTCGGCCTGCCCGATATTGCGGTTACGTGATGGATGCCTCGCATCGTTCGTCCTTGTCTCCGCCCGAAGCGGTCGGTGGTGTTCGGAAGATCAGTCGCGGATATTGGGTCGAGGTCTCCCGATGGCAATCCGATCCGGCACGCGCCAGGCCGATATGCACCTTCACGGGTGCGTGAAGCGCCCTCGTTCGCCGGCCGGAGACGGAGACAGGCCGCGCCCCACGGTGTAATCGAGGCGCACGGCCGGCGGGAGGCGCAGCCATTGGATCGCCGCAAGTTCGCGGCGGGAAACCATCCAACTCGTCCGACAGGAGTAACCCGCCCATGAGCACCATCACCACCAGAGACGGCACCGAGATCTATTACAACGATTGGGGCAAGGGACAGCCGGTCGTCTTCAGTCACGGCTGGCCGCTCAGCGCGGACGCCTTCGAGGACCAGATGTTCTTTCTGGCTTCGCGCGGCTTCCGTTGCATCGCCCACGACCGTCGCGGCCATGGTCGCTCGAGCCGGCCGTGGAACGGCAACGACCTCGACACCTACGCTGACGACCTCGCCGAGCTCGTGCAGAAGCTCGATCTGAAGGATACAATCCACGTCGGCCATTCCACAGGCGGCGGCGAGGTCGCGCGCTACATCGGCCGTCACGGCACCAAGCGCGTCGCCAAAGCCGTGCTGATCGGCGCGATCCCGCCACTGATGCTCCAGACTGCGGCTAATCCCGGTGGCCTTCCGATCGCGGTCTTCGACCAGATACGCGCGGGGGTCGTCGCCGATCGATCGCAGTTCTGGAAGGACCTCAGCATGCCCTTCTACGGCTACAATCGGCCGGGCGCCAAGACTTCGGAAGGCATTCGCAACTCGTTCTGGTTGCAGGGGATGATGGCTGGTTTTCCGGCCTCGTACTTCTGCATCAAGGCCTTCTCCGAGACCGACACGACCGAGGACCTGAAGAAATTCGACGTGCCAACCTTGATCCTGCACGGCGACGACGACCAGATCGTGCCGATCGGCGCCGCGGCAATGCAGTCGTCCAAGATCGTCAAGGGCGCGCAACTGAAAGTCTACAAGGGCGCGCCGCACGGCATGTGCACGACCCTCAAGGACCAGGTCAACGCCGACCTGCTGGATTTCTTGAAGGGCTGAAGCCGCTTGGCCGGCATCGCTCGAGAAGAGTGGCGCCGGCCATCGCATACGCGCCGTCCCATATGGCTGTCTGGCGGCGATCGACCTATACTTGCACCTGCGCCAACGCCCAGGAGACGTCGATGGTTGCCTTCAGGGATCTCTGGTACCGGCACCCGGCCAACAACTCGACGCAATATCCCTGCGTCGCACCCCACGGCCTCACCAACATGGAAGGCAAGCACGTCCCGCAGGGTTTTCCGGTATTCGGCAACCAGTGCGCCATCCGCATGGGGGTGTGCCTCAAGAATGCCGGCGTCTCACCGGGGGCCTTGCGCCTTGCCACCTGCTCGGTGCACAGCCCGGACGAGATGCACATCATCCGCGCCGCCGATCTCGCCAACGGCCTCGCCGGTGCGTCCATCGAGGGCATCGGCAAGGTGGAGCGCATCGTCGGCACGGACGCCAAGGACTTCTACGGCAAGCTCTACGGCCGCACCGGCATCATCTTCATTCACGCCTACTGGCTGCGCCAGGGCGAGACGACCCCGTCGGGTGACCACATCGACGTCTGGAACGGCTACCGCTCCTCCACCAAGTGGCTGATGGAGTGGTTCTCTTGGCTCGGCTACTATTCCAAATACGTGAAGGCCAAGGAGGTGTGGTTCTGGGACGTGAAATAGCGGCCCGTGTCGCGCCCGCCTCGGAGCAAGCCCTATGCGCTATCTCATCGCCATGTTGGTCGCCATCGCGGTGGCCGCGATCGTCACCGTGTTCGTGAGCCCGCTGCTCGCCAATCTTGCGGTCGACCGCTTCACCTTCGAGAGCCCCGACGAGGTGGGCAACCTCGAGGACGGGGTCTACATGCTGACCAGCCTGGCGGCGCTGCTGGTCGGCTGGGTGATCGGCTGGCTCGTCGGCGGGCGACTCGTAAGCCGCCCAGCTCCGCCGGCATGAAACTCCTGCTCTATGCCATGGTCGGCGGCGCCCTCGGGTCGGGTGCGCGACACCTCGTCAACGTCGGCTTCGGGCGATGGCTGGGGATGGGCTTTCCCTGGTGGACTTTCTTCGTCAACGTCAGCGGCTGCTTGCTCATGGGGGTTGTGATCGAGTCGCTGGCCCTGAAGTTTCAGGGCTCGGCGGACCTGCGCACGTTTCTAGCTACCGGCATTCTCGGCGGCTACACCACTTTCTCGGCGTTCTCCCTGGATTTCGCCTTCCTGATGCAGCGTCACGAGCAGATGCAGGCTGCCCTTTACTTGGTGGGCTCAGTTGCGCTCTCCATTCTGGCGCTCTACGCCGGGATGTCGGTGACGCGCTGGCTCCTCACGTGAACGCACCTGTCGAAACCATCGAGGTGGGGAGCAACGAGGCCGGCATGCGCCTCGACCGCTGGTTTCGCGTACATTTCCCGGACATCACCTACGGGCATCTGCAGAAGCTGCTGCGCTCCGGCCAGGTGCGGCTCGACTCCAGGCGCGCGCAAGCCAACGCGCGCGTGGAGAGCGGCCAGCAGGTGCGGGTCCCGGCGGTCCTGCGGTTGCCGCCCAAGACGAAGCCATCGCTCACGCCGCCGCTCGGTCTCTCCAAGGGTGACCGCGATTTCATCGAGGCGATGATCCTCTACGAGGACCAGGACGTGCTGGTGCTGAACAAACCCTATGGTATCGCCGTGCAGGGCGGCACCGGCACCAAGCGCCACCTCGACGGGATGCTCGCCGGCATGGCCGACCGCTTCGGCGACCGTCCGCGGCTTGTGCACCGGCTCGACCGCGACACCACCGGCGTGCTCCTCGTCGCCAAGCATCGCGACGCGGCCGCCAAGCTCGGGCGCATCTTCCAGACGCGCTCGGCCGCCAAGACCTATTGGGCCCTGGTCAAGGGCGTGCCGAAGCCGCCGCAGGGCAAAGTCGAGGCAGCGCTAGTCAAGGCCGCGGGTCCCGACGGCGAGGACCGCGTGCGCAAGGCGCTGCCCGGCGAGCAGGCGAAGGCGATGCACGCCACCACCCACTACTCGGTGATCGATCGTGTCGCGCACAAGGCGTCGTGGGTGTCGCTCAAGCCCGTTACCGGCCGCCAGCACCAGCTGCGCGCGCACATGGCGCTGATCGGTAATCCGATCGTCGGCGACAACAAGTACGACGGCGACAAGGTGCTGGCCGAGAGCGGTATCGAGCCCAAGCTGCACCTGCACGCACGTCGCCTCGTCATCCCCCACCCCGCGGGGGGCAACATCGACGTCACGGCACCTCTGCCTGACCACATGCGCAAGGCGTGGGAGCTGTTGGGGCTGGACGCCAATCGGTTCGATGCGGATACGGGCGGGTAGGGGTCCCTCACCCCACCTGTCATCCCGGAATTCGCACCCCCGGCTCGGAGGCCGGGGCAGGCAGCGAATATCCGGGACCCAGCCGCTCACTGCACACGCAGAGCCGGGACGATAGGTTGAGGTGAGCGGCGCTAAACGTCACCCTCGGCCTTCAGCCAGCGCACGGCGGTGCGGAATGCGTCCAGCGTGTGGGCAACCTCGCGGGGCCCGTGCATCGCCGACACCAGGCCACCCGGCGCGCCCATGATGTCGACGCCGTTGGCGAGCAGGGCGACGCGCAGGCGATAGGCGAGATCGGGATTGCGCGCACCCTTGAGGCCTTTGAAGCCGAGCTTGCGCGCGTCGAACGTTGCCGGGTCGATCGGCAGTCGACTGGGGTTCTGGAAGATCAGGAAGGACGAGGCCTCGCCATAAACGCCCCAGGGGATCTGCTCATCTACCAGGATGCGGCGGATCCCGTCGCGGATCTCGGCCGCCGTTTGCTCGGCCCTCGCGCATACGTCCTCCGTCTCCACGATGGCGAGCGTGGCGACGGCAGCTGCCGCGCACAGCGGGTTGGCGTTAAAGGTGCCCTGATGGCCGATCTTCTCCCGCTTGGCGGATTTGGCGGCCGCGGCGTCCAGCTGGTCCATGATCTCGGCGCGGCCGGCGACCGCGCCGCCCGGCAGGCCGCCGGCGACGATCTTGGCCAGCACGCACATGTCGGGCGTGACGCCGTAGCGGCCCTGTGCGCCGCCGCGCGACCATCGGAAGCCCGTGATCACCTCGTCGAAGATCAGGACTACGCCGTGCTTGCGCGTGAGTTCGCGCATTTCGGCGATGAAGCCATCCGGAAGCGGCACCTGGCCCCACGATGCACCCGACGGCTCGAGGATGACGGCAGCGACGTCGTCGCGCGCCTCGAGCGTGGCGGCGACGCGGCCTGCGTCGTCAGCCGGCAGCAGGACGGTCTGCTCGACGAGATCAGCCGGAATGCCCGCGGGCACTCCGCCCTCGAAATGCGACATGGCACCTGCTGCGACACCGTCGTGCCAGCCATGGAAGTGGCCGACGAAGCGGATGACCTTCGGCTTGGCCGTGAAAGCGCGGGCGAGCCGCAGTGCCAGATGCGAGGCCTCGGTGCCCGACGCGGTGAAGCGCACGCGCTCGGCGCAGGGGATCAGACGGTTCACCAGCTCGGCCCATCGCACCTCTAGCTCGTGCGAGGCGCCCCAATGCGTGCCGAGATTCACCTGGCGCTCGATCGCCTCCACCACGGCCGCATGGCCATGGCCGAGCAGAAGCGCGCCGTGGCCGCCGAAGTAGTCGACGTATTCGTTGCCGTCGACGTCCCACTTGCGGGGGCCCGACGCACGCGCGGCGTAGATCGGATAGGGCAGCAGGGTACGACTGTCGTGCGTCAGACCGGCCGGAATGACCTTGCGGGCGCGCGCGTAAAGCTCGGCCGAGCGCCGCGTGCGGCCCCGATACTCGGCCTCGATCCTCGAGTTGGTTCGCGTCTGCGACATGCCTGTCCTCTCCATGCGGTGTCGAAGGCCGATACAGGGCGCATGATAGGCATGGGCGGCGCTTGGTCCAAATCCGGCGGGCTGGGGTCCATGTCCGCGGCTGGGCCCGCGAGTTGTGCGCCATCCTTAGGCAGGCGCTTGGCTCGCTTGATCAATTCAGCATCATTCGGCGCTGCCGGGCACGCCGCATTGTCCGTTAGCGGGTGAGCACGTTGCAAGCCAGCAAGAGAGATGGGACTATGCCGCAGCAAAAGGGGGAGAATGCCATGTCCTACCGCGTTGCCCTGAGCCTCTGCCTGAGCGCCGCGCTTTCCACTGCGGTCGCTGCCCAGGACCTGCCGAAGACCCAGGTCAAGGTCATCGGCCTCAACAGCCCGACGCCGGTCTCGATCTACGACGA
>VBAB01000110.1 GCA_005888525.1 Alphaproteobacteria bacterium | reverse complement strand
TGCTGAAGCTGGGCGTGATGGACTTCGCCGGCATGGACATCTCCAAGATGGCCGGCGACGACCCGCGCTTCGAGGCCTGCGACCTCGCCGGCCTGACGCTCGATCCCGACAAGGCGCGCGCCGCCTGCAACGCCTATCGCGACGTAATCGACCGCCAGATGCAGAAGAACTGGAACGCCAAGCTGCTCGCGTTCGGCGGCAACACGCCGCAGGTGTTCTGGTGCCGCGAGGTGGTCAGCGGGCTCGATGGCTTCAAAGGCAAGAAGGTGCGCGTGTTCAACAACACCATGCGCGACTTCCTGGCGGGCGTCGGTGCGACCGCGGTCAGCATGGCCTTCGCGGAAGTGGTGCCGGCGCTCAGTGCAGGCGTGGTGGATTGCGGCGTGACG
>VBAB01000109.1 GCA_005888525.1 Alphaproteobacteria bacterium | reverse complement strand
TGGGCCTACTACGCCGCCCTCAAGCAGCAGCGCACCGCCGTGCCGGTCTGAGACCACATGACCACACCCCTCAATGGGCCGCGGATCGAGCCGCGCGGAGGCCGGGCCTCCGGGTTGGTGGTGCTGCTGCACGGCTACGGTGCCAACGGCGATGACCTGATCGCGCTCGGCGATGGCTGGCGCCGCTCGCTGCCCGATGCGGCGTTCGTGGCACCCAATGCGCCGCAGTCCATCCCCGGCATGTACGGCGGCTTGCAATGGTTTGCGCTCACGCTGCGTGATCCCAGCGAGTATTGGCGCGGGGTGGCAGCGGCCCAGCCGGCGCTCGACCGTTTTCTCGACGCCGAGCTCGCCCGCTATCGCCTCACGGCGGACCGGCTTGTCCTCGTGGGCTTCAGCCAGGGCACCATGATGGCCCTGCACGTGGGACTGCGACGCGCCCCACCCCCGGCTGGCATCGTCGCTTACTCGGGCCTGCTCGCCGGGCCGGATCACCTGGCCGAGACGAAGGCGCGCCCGCCGGTGCTGCTCGTTCACGGTGAGGCAGACGACCTGATCCCGATCGACGCGCTGCACATGGCGCGAGAGGCGCTTGCGGGAGCTGGAATCCCAGTGGAATGGCACGTGCGGCCCGGCCTCGGCCACGGCATCGATCCGGAGGCGCAGTGGATGGCGGGCCATTTCATTGCCCAGTCCGTGCGCGGGGTGCGCTGAGCGGGCTCTACCCCTTGTAAATCCGCTTCATAGACATTAAACACCGCCCATCCCACACGCGGGACCTGCGCTCGGCGGACCGAAAGCCCCGTCCAGCGCTCCGGTGGGCCGTCCTTTCCGCCTCCTTGCGGATGCCGGTCTTCTCTCGGGTCTCGCGGAGGTTCAACCGGAAAAGGACATCGCACCCATGGCGCTCCCCGCCTTCAATATGCGTCAGCTGCTCGAGGCTGGCTGTCACTTCGGCCACCAGAGCCACCGCTGGAACCCGAAGATGGCGCCCTTCATCTTCGGCTCGCGCAACAACATCCACATCATCGACCTGGCCCAGTCGGTGCCGCTGCTGCATCAGGCGCTCGTCAAGGTGAGCGACGTGGTGGCCGGCGGCGGGCGCGTGCTCTTCGTCGGCACCAAGCGCCAGGCCTCCGAGGGGATCGCCGACGCCGCCAAGCGCTCGGCGCAGTATTTCATCAACCACCGCTGGCTCGGCGGCACGCTCACCAACTGGAAGACCATCTCCCAGTCGATCCGCCGCCTCAAGCAGCTGGAGGAGACGCTCGCCGGAGAGGCCAAGGGGCGTACCAAGAAAGAGCTGCTGCAGCTCACCCGTGACCGCGATTCGCTCAACAAATCGCTGGGCGGCATCAAGGAGATGGGCGGTCTGCCCGACCTGCTGTTCGTGATCGACACCAACAAGGAGCAGATCGCCATCGCCGAGGCCAAGAAGCTCGGGATTCCCATCGTCGCCGTGGTCGACACCAACTGCGATCCCGACGGCATCGACTTCCTTGTTCCGGGCAACGACGATGCCGGCCGCGCCATCACGCTCTATTGCGACCTCGTGGCGCGCGCCGCCATCGACGGCATCGAGCGCGGCCAGGCGCAGGCGGGCGTCGACGTGGGCGCGGCGGAGAAGCCCCCGGTCGAGGAGCTGCCCGTGCCGGCGGAGAAGCCGACCTTCCGGGGCATCGACGCGCCGCGCGGCGAGGCCGACGACCTGAAGCGCCTGCCCGGAGTCAACGTCAAGCTGGAACAGCGGCTCAACGATATCGGCGTCTACCACTTTTGGCAGATCGCCGATCTCGATCCGGAGACGACCGAGGCGCTCGACACTGCGCTCAACCTCAGAGGGCGCATCGCGCGCGACAACTGGATTACCGCCGCCAAGCAGCTCACCGAGGGCCAGGCGGCCTGAAAGAGATAAGGGAGTAGGGAATAGGCAGCAGGGAGTAGAGGCCCCAACTCCCTATTCCCTATTCCCTATTCCCCAACATAAGGACCAACCAATGACCACCATATCCGCGAGCCTCGTGAAGGAGCTGCGCGACAAGACCGGCGCCGGCATGATGGACTGCAAGGCGGCGCTCACCGAGACCAAGGGCCACGTCGAGCAGGCGGTCGACTGGCTGCGCAAGAAGGGCCTGTCGAAGGCTGCCAACAAGGCAGGCCGCGTTGCCGCCGAGGGTCTGATCGGTGTCGTCGCCAAAGACAAGTCGGGCGCGATGGTGGAGGTCAATTCGGAGACCGACTTCGTCGCCCGCAACGAGCAGTTCCAGGACATGGTGCGCAAGATCACCTCGCTGGCGCCGAAGGCCGACGGTGACCTCGGCAAGCTGCTGGGCCTCACCTATCCCGGCAAGTCGGTGACGGTGGAGGAGCACGTCAAGGAGACGGTAGCGACCATCGGCGAGAACATGAGCGTGCGCCGCACGGTCGCCATGTCGGTCGGCGCGGGCCATGTCGCCGATTACGTGCACAACAAGGTCGCGGACGGCCTGGGCAAGATCGGCGTGCTGGTGGCGCTCGAGAGCACGGGCGAGAAGGCGGTGCTGACGGGCTTGGGCCGTCAGCTCGCCATGCACATCGCCGCCGCGGCGCCCGCAGCCATCACGGTCGAGGAGCTCGACCCCGCGCTCATCGAGCGCGAGCGCGCGGTCTACACCGAGCAGGCCAGGGCCTCGGGCAAGCCGCCCGAGATCGCCGCCAAGATGGTCGAAGGTCGGCTGCGCAAGGAGTTCTTCCAGCAGGTGGTGCTGATGCAGCAAACCTTCCTTGGCGCCGGTGGCGACGGCAAGGCCACCGTCGCGCAGGTCCTCGAGGACGCAGAGAAGACGGCGGGCGCGCCCATCAAGATAGCAAAGTTCGCCCGCTATGCCCTTGGTGAGGGCATCGACAAGAAGGACGGCGATTTCGCCGCCGAAGTAGCGAAAGCTGCCGGCAAACAGTGATCCGCGGGGCTTCGAATCAGGCTAGTGTCGCGGTTCGGGCGGTGGCTCGCCGCGGCCGGTTTGCCTCGCGGCCGGCACTCTGTTTAAGTCTTCCGTCCGGTGTACGCGTCGCTGGCCGCGCTGCCGCGGTCGGCATGTGCGGCGGCGCGGATGGGCAACGTTAAGGCTGCAACGATGAGCCGCTCGTCAGGCTTGCGCTACCGACGCCTGCTCTTGAAGCTGTCCGGCGAGGCGCTGATGGGCAAGGCTGCCTACGGCATCGATGTGCCCGTCGTGCAGCGCCTATCCGGCGAGATCAGGGACGCCATTGCCGCGGGCGCGGAGATCGCCGTCGTGGTCGGGGGCGGCAATATTTTTCGTGGGCTGGCCGGCGCCGCCAAGGGCATGGATCGGGCCACGGCCGACTACATGGGCATGCTGGCGACGGTCATGAACTCTCTGGCGCTGCACAATGCGCTCGAGCAGCTGGGCGTGCCGGCGCGCGTTCTCTCGGCCATCCCCATGCCGACCATCTGTGAGGCCTTCGTGCGCTCGAAGGCGCTGCATCATCTGGAGAGCAGGCGCGCGGTGATCTTCGCCGCCGGGACCGGTAACCCCTTCTTTACCACCGATACGACAGCGGCGTTGCGGGCTGTGGAGATGAATTGCGAGGCACTCGCCAAGGCCACGCAGGTCGACGGCGTCTATTCGGCAGATCCCAAGACGGACCCCGGTGCAGTGCGCTATGACAAGCTGACCTATTCGGAGGTCCTGGCGCGAGACCTCAAGGTGATGGACGGAGCCGCCATTGCCCTTGCTCGTGACAACAAACTTCCGGTAATTGTGTTTTCCATCGAGGAACACGGTAATCTGCTGAAGGTGCTGCGCGGCGAGGCGTCGGCCACGGTGATCTCGGGCTAGCCCCGGCTGCCGTGTCCCTCCAGCCTAGAGGCGCAGCGTGCGGCATTGAGCCCGCAAGACGAGCGGATTTGCGGGGGCGGTTCGAGGCGCTTGCAGATCGGAGGAAACGTACCATGCCCGCCGGCAATTTCGATGTGAAGGAGCTCGAGCGCCGGATGCGCGGCGCCATGGATACGCTGAAGAAGGAGTTTGCAGGCCTGCGCACAGGGCGCGCCAGCACCCATCTGCTCGATCCGGTGGTCGTCAACGTCTACGGCCAGCGCATGCCGATCAACCAAGTGGCCACGGTCTCGACCCCCGATGCGCGCACCATATCGGTGCAGGTCTGGGACAAGGGCCAGGTGAGTGCGGTCGAAAGGGCCATTCGTGAGGCCAACCTGGGGCTCAATCCCGTGACCGATGGCGCCCTCATCCGCCTGCCGATCCCCGCGCTCAACGCCGAGCGCCGTCAGGAGCTCGTGAAGGTTGCGCACAAGTATGCCGAGCACGCACGTGTAGCTGTGCGCAACGTGCGGCGCGATGGCATGGAGCTGCTCAAGAAGCTCGACAAGGACGGCCAGATGAGCGAGGACGACCATCATAAGAACTCCGGCAAGGTGCAGGAGTTGACCGACAGGCTGATCAAGGAGATCGATCAGGTGCTGGCCGGCAAGGAAGCCGAGATCAAGCAGGTATGAGCGCGACCCGTGCTGCAGCCGACCGCCGACTTGGTTTCCCGCCGCATTGGTGGACGGGGGCGGCTGCTGTCCAGCTCCGGTATCGCCGCGTAGCGCTCGCTTTATGAACAAGCACAATCAACCTGCCGAATGGCGCGAAAGCGTGCCGGTTCCGCGCCACGTCGCGATCATCATGGACGGCAACGGCCGGTGGGCGGAGCAGCACGGGCTGCCGCGCTCGACCGGGCACCGCATGGGCGTGGAAGCCGTCCGCCGCTCGGTGCGGGCGGCCATGGAGCTGGGTGTCCAGTATCTGACCATCTACAGCTTTTCCTCGGAGAACTGGGCGCGTCCGGCGAGCGAGATCGACGATCTGATGGGGCTGATGCGCCGCTTCATCCGGCGGGATCTCGCCGAGTTGCACCAGAACGGCGTACGCATCGGCGTAATCGGCGAGCGCGACCGCGTGGACCCGGAGCTGCTCGCGCTGATCGACGACGCGGTGGCGCTCACCTCCGGCAACTCGGCGCTCAATCTGCAGATCGCGTTCAATTACGGCTCACGGGCCGAGATCGCCCGGGCGGCGCGGCGGCTGGCGGAGCAAGCGCTGGCAGGCGCGATCAAGCCGCAGGACATCACGCCCGAGGCGCTGTCGGCTGCGCTCGATACGCACGGCGTGCCCGACCCCGATCTGCTCATCCGCACCAGCGGCGAGCTGCGGCTGTCGAATTTCCTCCTTTGGCAGTCGGCCTATACCGAGTTCGTGTTCCTCGATGCCTTCTGGCCCGATTTCGGTCGCGAGCTGCTGGAGCAGGCGATCGACGAGTTCCGTAGGCGCAGCCGCCGGTTCGGTGGCGTGGTAGCCCGATCGACCGTTTGACGCGGCAGCTGAGAAGCGAGAGGCTCGGTCGGATGAGCGAAGACGACGAGGCGACAGACGACGCCGGCGCATCGCTCGATGTGCGCGAGCGCCTCGGCGGCGATTTTGTGACGAGACTCGCCTCGAGCCTTGCCATGGGTGCGGTCGCGGCCCTCTTCACGTTTACCGGAATGGCGGCGTTCGCCGTGCTGGTGGTCGCCGTTACCATGGTCTTGAGCTGGGAATGGGGCCGCCTGGTGCACGGGCGCGAAGCCGATCTCGTCATCGCAGTCCACATGGGGGCGGTGGGCGTGGCCGGGGTGCTCGCAGCCGTGGGGTTTGTCGGTCTGGGGCTCCTGGCCCTGCCGATCGGGGCCATCCTGGCCACACTGCTGAGCCTCGGGCGCAACAGCCTGTTCTCCGCTCTCGGCGTCTTCTATGCCGGCCTGCCCGCGGTCGCCCTCATCTGGCTGCGCTCGGATGCCACGCTTGGGCTGCTCGCCGTCATCTTCATCATCATCGTCGTCATCGCCTCGGACACGGCCGGATTCCTCAGCGGTCGGCTGTTGGGCGGGCCGAAGCTGTGGCCGCGCGTTTCGCCCAACAAGACGTGGGCAGGTTTCATCGGCGCCCTGGTCGCAAGCTCCATCGTCGGTGCGCTCTTCTGGCTTGCAGTTCCGGGTGCTTCCGTCGTGCGGCTGGCGGCGGCGGGTGCTATGCTGTCAATCGTGGCTCAGGCTGGCGATTTCGCCGAGTCGGCCATCAAACGCCGGTTCGGCGCCAAGGATTCGAGCACGCTCATCCCCGGCCATGGCGGCGTGATGGACCGCGTCGACGGCCTTGTAGCGGCAGCGACGGCGGTCGGGCTGGCCAGCTTCGTCATCAATGTGCACTCGCCCGCGCATGCACTCTTGCTCGGGTCTTGAGGGATTAGGAGGCCGGAGTGCCGGCACTGCGTGCAGGACGGATGGCGGTGGTGCCGGCGGCGACGTCGCGCCCGGGTGCGATGCCAGCGCCCAAGCGCATCAGCGTGCTCGGCGCGACGGGCTCGGTCGGCACCAGCACGCTCGATCTGATCGGCCGCACCCCGAACCAGTTCGAGGTCGTGGCGCTGACCGCCCAAACGAACGTCGAGGCGCTGGCCGCATGCGCGCTGCGCCACTGCGCCGCGTTTGCCGTCGTCGGCGACGCGAGCCGGTACCAGGCCCTGAAGGAACGGCTCTCGGGTAGCGGCATCGAGGTCGCGGCCGGGGCGGCGGCGCTGATCGAGGCGGCCGAGCGGCCGGCTGATTGCGTGATGGCGGGCATCAGCGGCGCCGCCGGCCTTGGACCTACCATGGCGGCGGTGATGCAAGGCCGCCGCGTGGCGCTTGCCAACAAGGAGTGCCTGGTATCGGCGGGCGCGATCTTCATGAAGGCCGTACGCGAGGCCGGTACCGAGCTGGTGCCGGTGGATTCGGAGCACTCGGGCGCCCTCCAGGCGATCGCCGGCGCTGATCCCGCCGCCATCGAGCGCATCGTGCTCACGGCATCGGGGGGGCCCTTCCGCACGTGGAGCCTCGAGGAGCTGGCGCACGCCACGCCGCAGCAGGCGCTTTGCCATCCCAACTGGTCCATGGGGCGGAAAATCACCATCGATTCGGCGACCATGATGAACAAGGGGCTCGAGCTCATCGAGGCCTATCACCTGTTCCCCGTGCAGCCGCACCAGCTCGAGGTGGTGGTGCACCCCCAGTCGATCGTCCACGCCCTTGTCGCATATCGGGACGGCTCGGTGCTGGCGCAGCTGGCCAGTCCCGATATGCGCACTCCGATCGCCGTGAGCCTGGCATGGCCCAGCCGCATGGCCGCGCCGACCAAGCGCCTCGATCTGGTCGAGATCGGGCAGCTGACCTTCGAGCGGCCCGACGAGGGCCGCTTCCGCGCCCTCGGCTTGGCGCGCCAAGCCATGCAGCAGGGCGGCATGGCGCCTGCGGTGCTCAATGCGGCCAACGAGGTGGCGGTCGAGGCGTTTCTGGCGGGTCGCCTCGGCTTCCTTCAAATCGCCCAACTTGTGGCCGAGACGCTGGAGATGGCGAACGGCAGGGGCCTGCTGGGCGAAGCGACCGATCTGACCGGCGTTCTGGCCACGGATGCGTCGGCGCGGCGGTTGGCGCTGAACTTGCTGGGGATCACGGGGACATGTGAGTTGCCGCCCGCTCGCTGAGCGGCAAGCGGTGGTACTGTGCCGAGGACAGGTCTGGGAGGCTGCTGGTGATGGCCATATTCGGTCAGGGATTGGGCGGGATCGGCAACGTCCTGTCCGTTCTGCTACCGTTCTTGTTCGTGCTGACGATCGTGGTGTTCATCCACGAGCTCGGCCATTTTCTGGTCGCCCGCTGGTGCGGCGTGAAGATCAAGGCCTTTTCCATCGGCTTTGGGCGCGAAATCTTCGGCTTCTATGACCGGTATGGCACCCGCTGGCGATTCGCGTGGATCCCGCTCGGGGGCTACGTCAAGTTCCTCGATGACGAGAACAGCGCCAGCGTGCCCTCCAGGGCAGCCCTGGAGAAGATGACGCCGGCCGAGCGGGCGGGCGCCTTCCAGAGCCAGCCGCTGGCGGCGCGCTGCGCCATTGTCGCTGCCGGTCCGGTGGCAAATTTCCTGTTGGCGATCGTCATCTTCGCCCTGACATTCACCTTCGTGGGCGTGCAGGTGACGGCGCCGCGCGTCGACGAGCTGGTCGCCGATGGGCCCGCGGCGACCGCCGGTTTCAGGTCGGGCGACGTGATCGTCAGCATCGACGGGCAGGCGATCGAGACCTTTGCCGACATGCAGCGCATCGTCAGCGCCAGCGCCGATCACGAGCTCGGCTTCGAGGTCAACCGGGGCGGTGTCCTGCTGAAGCTGAAGGTGACGCCCGCCCGGCGAGAGATCTCCGACCGATTCGGCAACAAGCTGCGCGTCGGCGTGATCGGCATCCGCCGCAACCCGACGCAGGCCGAATGGGAGTTCAAACGCTACGGACCCATCGAATCGCTGGGGCTGGGCGTGCGCGAAACTGTCTTCATAATCACACGCACGCTGTCCTATCTCGGCGATGTCATTATGGGACTGGAGTCCGCCGATCAGATGCGGGGGCCGATCGGCATCGCTGAAATCTCAGGGCAGGTCGCCAGCGCCGGCATCGTGCCCCTGCTCAGCCTAACGGCCGTGCTGTCCGTGAGCATCGGGCTTATCAATCTGTTCCCGATCCCATTGCTGGATGGCGGCCACCTTTTGTTCTACCTGATCGAGGCCGTACGGCGCAGGCCTTTGAGCGAGCGCACGCAGGAGATCGGGTTCCGCATCGGGCTCGCCGTGGTGCTGATGCTCATGATGTTTGCGACATGGAACGATCTGGGCATCGTGCGCCGGTGGCTGACGGGAATCGGCTAGAATTAAGGCAGCATGTCCAAGTGGCCGGATTCACGCCGAAAATGACGTAATCTTGCCACTTCCACGGTGGTTACTGAACAGTTAAAGACTTCGCGTACCGCTTCCGACGCTCCGCCTGGAAGTCGAATAAAAGGAGTGTATCGTCCGAGCCTTATGGGCTGGACCGGAGTATCGAGCGTAAGCGCCCACCTGACGCCGACGGGTAGGGAGCACGAGGGAACGGCGCACTGAAAGGCACACGGGACGAATGCCCAAAATAGGGATGTGCAAGTCGGGGGGCTGGCACGTGATCCTGGTCGCGGCGGCGGCATTCTGTGCCGTGTCTGTCGTCGAGCCGGTGCTCGTTGCTGCGCCGACTGCGCATGCGCAGGGCGCCACGATCCGAGAGATCCGGGTCGCGGGCAACCGTCGCGTCGAGCCCGAGACGGTGCGTTCCTATCTCAAGTTCAACGTCGGCGATGTCTACGATCCAGGCAAGGTCGATCAGTCCATCAAATCGCTGTTCGCCACCAGTCTGTTCTCGGACGTACGCATCGACCGCGAGCCCACAGGTGTGCTCGTGACCGTGGTCGAGAACCCGGTCATCAATCAGGTGGCCTTCGAGGGTAATTCGGAGGCCGACAAGGATACCCTGCTGGCGGAGGTCCAGCTCAAGCCGCGCTCGGTGTTTACCCGCGCCCGCGCGCAGGCCGACGTGCAGAGGATTCTCGACGTTTATCGACGGCAGGGGCGGTTTGCCGCGGTGGTGGACCCCAAGCTCATCGAGCTCGACAATAATCGCGTGAACGTCGTGTTCGAGATCAACGAGGGTGCGGCGACCAAGGTCAAGGCGATCAATTTCATCGGCAATCGCGCGTTCTCCGACAGCCAGCTGCGCGACATCATCACCACCACCCAATCCAGCTTGTTCGACTTCATCAAGGGCACGAACATCTACGACCCCGATCGGCTTTCCCTCGATCGCGAGCTGCTCAGGCAGTATTACCTGAGGAACGGCTATGCCGACGCGCGCATCGTGTCCGCCGGGGCCGAGCTCGATCGCGATGGTTCGGGCTTCTACATCACCTTCGTCATCGATGAAGGCGAGGTGTTCAAATTCGGCACAGTCGAGATCGAGTCGAGCGTCGCCGGGGTCGACCCTAAGAAACTCTACGGTGAGCTGTTCTCCGTCGGGGGGACGACATTCAACCAGTCGCAGTTGGACAAGTCGGTGGAGCGGCTCACCCTCACCGTCTCCGAGCAGGGTCTGCCGTTCGCACGCGTGCGCCCACGCGCGGCGCGCGATGCGGCGGGTCGCATCATCAACGTGACCTACCTGGTCGACGAGGGGCCGCATATCTACATCGAGCGCATCAACGTCATCGGCAACGTACGCACGCGCGACTATGTCATCAGGCGCGAGTTCCGCCTGGCGGAGGGCGACGCCTTCAATCCGCAGATGGTGGACAAGGCCAAGAAGCGCCTGCAAGGGCTGGGCTTCTTCAAGACGGTGGAGATCAAGCGCCGGCCGGGCTCGGCGCCCGACCGCGTGATCTTGGATGTCGAGCTGGTGGAACAGTCCACCGGCGAGCTGTCGTTCGGGGCCGGCTACTCGACCAGTGAAGGCCTTATCGGCGACGTCACCATCAGCGAGCGAAACCTGCTGGGCCGCGGGCAGTATCTGCGGCTGCGGCTTTCCGGCTCGGCGCAGCGCCAGCAGATCGATTTGAGCTTCACCGAGCCCCGGTTCCTCGATCGCAACCTCGCCGCCGGATTCGACCTGTTCCACAAGCTCACGCAGGTTTCGACGTACCAGCAGTTCGCCACGCGTACGACCGGAGGCTCCTTGCGCATCGGCTTTCCGATCGCCGAGAACCTGTGGCTGGTGAATTCCTACTCCCTCTCCAACAACGAGATCTCCGATGTGGCGGCGAGTGCGTCGCGGGCGATCCAGGAGGCCAAGGGTACATATTGGACGTCTTCCGTCGGCACGAGCTTGACCTACGACGCGCGCAACCATCCCAAGACCCCGACGAGCGGCTATTTCTTCCAGGGGGGGGTCGAATTTGCGGGCGTCGGGGGTGATGTTCAATATATCAGGCTGAGTGCCGAGGGGCGCTACTATTATCCCATCACGGAGAAGATCACGTTCGTCGGGCGCGCGATCGGCGGTCACATCGAAGGCTGGGGTGGCCAGGATGTCCGTTTGCTGGACCTCTACTACAAGGGTGGAGAGACGATCCGTGGCTTCTACATGTCGGGTTTCGGTCCGCGCGACACGCTGACGAACGATGCAGTGGGCGGCGATACGTTCTGGTCGACGACGGCGGAGCTGCGCTTCCCGTTCCCGTTGATACCCGACGATCTCGGCATGAGCGGCGCGGTTTTTGCGGACGCCGGATCGCTGTTCGGGGCAGGTGCCGGCGTCAAGAAGCTCCCGAACTCTTGCGGCCAGCCCGGAGTCTACAATCCCGGCACCGGCATCACGACGTGGCAAGGTGTCTGCCTCGCCGACTCGGCCGCCATCCGTGCCTCCGTTGGGTTCGGCATTCTGTGGAACTCGCCGCTGGGACCGCTCCGCCTGGACATTGCCAAAGCCCTTCTCAAGGAGTCCTACGACAAGGAGCAGCTCATCCGCTTCGGCGCCTCGACGCGATTCTAGGTCGATGGGCGGCGCGGGCAGTGCTACTCTGCGGCCATCGGCGGCAGAGTGTCGGGACGCCGCGTGTCGCTCGGCTCATGGTGGCTCATGGAGCATCCCGGATTTTTTGACAGGGCGGCGCCTGTCCGGTTGGAATTCTTGGCGCAAAAAGTCGGCGCGCACCTCGGGTCCGGTGCCGATCCTGCTGCTCTCATCCACGACGTGAGGACGCTTGCCGATGCCGGCGCCGGCCACGTCACCTTCCTGGACAACCGCAAGTATCTGGGCCAGCTCGCAGCGACGCGGGCTACTGCCTGCCTCGTTGCGCCCGCTTTCGCCGCACGCGTGCCGGAGGGCGTGGGGGCGTTGGTGATGGCGCAGCCTTACCGCGGGTTCGCTGCCGCCCTGCAGCTCTTCTACCCCGATGCGATGATGCCGAAGGCGGCCATGGCCCGGGTGGGCGACCCGCCGATCCATCCGACCGCGCGGATCGAGGAGGGCGTGAAGATCGAGACTGGCGCCATCATCGGCCGCGAAGCCCAGATCGGCCGCGGCACGACCATCGCCGGCGGCGCGCTGATCGGCTATCGGGTGACCATCGGCCGCGGCGGCTATGTCGGTCCCGGAGCGAGCGTCACGCATGCGCTGATCGGCGACCGGGTGATCCTGCATGCCGGCGTGAGGATCGGCCAGGACGGGTTCGGCTTCGCCATGGGCCCCGGTGGGCACCTCAAGGTGCCGCAGATCGGCCGGGTCATCATCCAGGACGACGTCGAGATCGGCGCCAACACCTGCGTCGACCGGGGGGCCCTCAAGGACACAGTGATCGGCGAAGGCACGAAAATTGATAATCTCGTGCAAATAGGGCACAACGTAGTGATCGGCCGGCACTGCGTGATCGTCGGTCAGGTCGGAATTTCTGGCTCCGCCGAGCTTGGAGACTTCGTCGTCATGGGCGGGCAGTCGGGCACCGTCGGGCATATCAAGGTCGGGGCGGGTGCACAAATTGCCGGCGCCTCGCACCCCAAGGAGGACGTGGCGCCCGGCGCACGGGTGGGCGGCACGCCGGCAGTTCCGTTGACGGAGTGGGCACGGCAACTCGCGCTGCTCAAACGCTTAACGCAAAGGGAAGGCCGTTCCGGCGAAGGTTAGCGAGGGCTGTTATGTATAGTGGGGTGAGAAACCTACGTTGGGAGCGGGCAAGGCAATGACAGAGTCTGGTTCCTCGAAGAAGCTCGGCACGGCCGATACGCAGCGCGTGATGAAGCTGCTGCCGCATCGCTTCCCCTTTCTGATGGTCGATCGCATCATCGACATGGATCGCGACGAGAGCGCCGTCGGCATCAAGAGCGTCAGCATGAACGAGCCCTTCTTCCAGGGGCATTTCCCGGAATTTCCGATCATGCCCGGCGTGCTCATCATCGAGGGGCTGGCGCAGACGGCCGGAGCGCTGTGCGTCAGCAACTTCGACACGACCTACAAGCCGCAGCTCGTCTATTTCATGGGGATAGACCGCGCCAAGTTTCGCAAGCCCGTGCTGCCCGGCGATCAGCTGCATTATCATGTGCGCAAGATACGCAGCCGCGGCAAAGCCTGGCGCTTCTACGGCGAGGCCAAGGTCAATGGTCAGGTTGTGGCGGAAGCGGAAGTCAGCGCGCTGATCCTGGACCCTGAGGAATACCAGAAACAAGGGTAGCGATGGCAAAGGCCAATGTGCATGCGACCGCCATCATCGAGTCCGGCGCCCGGCTCGGGGACGGTGTGCGCATCGGTCCGTTTTGCTCCGTCGGCAAGGACGTCACGCTCGGAGATCAGGTCGAGCTGGTGAGCCATGCCGTCGTCGCCGGCCGCACGACCATCGGTGCCAGAACGCGCATATTCCCGTTTGCCTCGATCGGCCACCCGCCGCAGGACCTCAAGTACAAGGGCGAGCCCTCGACGCTGGAGGTGGGTAGCGATTGCCTGATCCGCGAAGGCGTAACCATGAACCCCGGCACCGAGGGCGGCGGCATGGCGACCGTCGTCGGCAACCAGTGCGCCTTCCTCGCCAACAGCCACGTCGGCCATGACTGCAAGGTCGGCAGCAACGTCATCTTCTCCAACAACGTCATGCTGGCCGGCCATTGCGCGATCGGCGACTACGCCATCCTCGGCGGCGGCGCTGCCGTCATCCAGTTCGCGCGCATCGGCGCGCACGCGTTCGTCGGCGGCATGTCGGGCCTGGAGAACGATCTCATCCCGTACGGCATGGCGTTGGGCAACCGGGCGTATCTGTCCGGCCTCAACATCATCGGCCTGCAGCGGCGCGGCTTTTCGCGCGATGACATCCACACGCTGCGTCGGGCTTATCGCTTGCTGTTTGCCGACGAGGGCACCCTGCTGGAGCGGCTCGACGACGTCGAGGAGGAGTTCGACCATCCGATCGTCAAGGAGATCGTCGCGTTCATCCGCGCCGGCGGCAAGCGCTCGCTGTGCGTCCCCCACGCCGACGCGTGAGCGTGCCCTCCCTCTCCCCATTGTTCTTCGCAATGGGGAGAGGGAATGCGAGCGCGCCCCGGAGCGAGCATGACCCGCATCGGTATTCTGGCAGGGGGAGGTCGGCTGCCGCTGATGATTGCCGAGAGCGTGACCGCGCGCGGCGGCACCGTGCATATCGTCGGCATCGAGGGCGAGGCCGACCCCGGCGTCGCCCGCTTTCCGCACACCTGGGTCAACTGGGGCCAGATCGGCCGCATGGTGGCGACCCTGCGGAGCGAGGGCGCACGACAGCTGGTGATAGCCGGCGCCGTCACGCGGCCCGACCTGCGGCGCATCCGCCCCGACGCCGGCTTCTTCAGGAGCTTGCCGCAGATTCTTCGCCTGCTGGCGGGTGGCGATGATTCCGTGCTGACACGCGTTGTGCGCTTCTTCGAGGGCAACGGCCTCGTGGTGCTTGGCGTCCACGATGTGGCGCCTGATCTGGTGGCGGGCGCCGGCCGTCAGGGCAGCATCGGTCTGACTGAAGCCGATTGCGCCGATGCGGAGGTCGGCTTCGCCGTGCGGCATGCGCTGGCGCCCGTCGACGCGGGCCAGGCCGTGGTGGTGGCGCACGGCAAGGTGCTGGCGATCGAGGGCGCAGAAGGCACCGACGCCATGCTGCAGCGGGTGGCTGCGCTTCCCAGCCGCGCGCCTGCGGGCAGTCGTGCAGGGGTACTGGCCAAGGGCCCGAAGCCCGGCCAGGAGCTGCGCGTCGACATGCCGGCGATCGGGCCGCGCACGATCGAGCAGGCGGCGGCGGCCGCACTCGCCGGGGTGGTCGTCGAGGCCGGCGCGGTGCTTGTTCTCGATCGGGCCCAGGTCATCCGCATCGCCGACGCACGCAACTGTGCCATTCACGGCCTCGCCGACTGGACATTGCGGCCCGCCGCGCAGGTCGGAGCCGCAGCGCGCGAGCGCACAGGCCGCGTGATCGGCCGCCTGCGCCCGAGCCGGCGCGATGCCGGCGACATCGAAACCGGATTGGCGGCGGTCGAGAGCCTTGCGCCCTTCGCAACCGGTGCCGGCGCCGTGGTGGTGCGCCGCTACATCCGGGCGATCGAGGCGGCAGAGGGCCCGGCCGCCATGCTCGAGCGCGCGGCGGTGCTGCGCCGGCAGTGGGGTCTGCGCTGGCACAAGGTGGGCGTGTTCGTCCGCCGCGTGGCGGATGCAGAAGAGGATGGGAGCGTGCCGGCGGCGCTTTTCGCCCAGGCAGCATCGCAGGAGCTTGCCGGCATTGCCGTGACCGGTCCGGCCCATGCGCTCGGCCCCTACGAGGATGCGGGGCGGCTCGCCGATGACCTGGGCCTGTTTTTGGTGTTGTGTGAGGCAACGTGAACGAGACGGCGCGGGGCAGGGATCGGCCAATGACTTCGAACCGCGGACAGTCCGCGAAAGAGCGAATCTACTCGGCCGAGGGTCAGGACCTGCGGCTGTTCATTGTTGCAGGCGAGCACTCGGGCGACGCGCTCGGCGCCAAGCTGATGACGGCGTTGAACGAGCGCCGTCGCGGTCGCGTGCGCTACGTCGGCGTAGGCGGTACCCAGATGGCGGAGCAGGGCCTCGTGTCGCAGTTTCCGATCGAGGACGTGGCGGTCATGGGGGTGGGCGCGATCCTGGCGCGGCTGCCCAAGATCATGAGCCGCGTCTACGGTACCGTCGCTGCGGCCGTCGCCGCCGATCCCGATGCGCTCGTCATCATCGACAGCCCCGAGTTCACGCATCCGATCGCCAGGCGCGTGCGGCAGCGACGCCCCGAGATCCCCATCATCGACTACGTTTCGCCGAGCGTGTGGGCCTGGCGGCCCGGCAGGGCGCGCAAGATGCGCGACTATGTGGATCACGTGCTGGCGCTGCTGCCGTTCGAGCCGGCGGCCCATCTGCGCCTCGGCGGCCCGCCCTGCACCTACGTCGGCCATCCGCTGATCGAGCGCTTGGCGTGGATCGCCGCGCTCGACACCGCGCCGCTGGCCCAGCGCCTGGCGTTGCCGCCGGATGCGACCCTGCTCGTGGTGCTGCCGGGCAGCCGGCCGTCGGAGGTCGGTCGCTTGATGAAACCCTTCGGCGAGGCGCTGACGAAGCTCATCGAGCGAGGCAGGAAGTTCGAGGTGATCATTCCGGTCGTGGAGTCCGTGCGCGGCCTCATCGAGCGTCACCTGCCGGCGTGGCCGAAGCAGCCCTATCTCGTCACCGGCGAGGAGGACAAGTTCCGCGCCTTCAAGCTGGCGCGCGCGGCATTGGCCGCGTCGGGCACGGTCACGCTCGAGCTGGCGCTGGCCGGCACGCCAATGGTCGTGGCCTACAAGGTCGGGGCGCCGACAGCGGCCATCGTGCGCCCGCTGATCACCGCGACGTCGGCAGTTCTCGCCAACCTGGTGCTGGACGAGAAGGCCTTCCCGGAGCTCATCCAGGAGTACTGCACGCCGGCGAACCTGGCGAGCGCACTGACGCCGATCCTCGACGAAGGCCCCGCGCGGGCCAAGCAACTGGCCGCACTGGCCAGGATCCCGCAGCGCATGCAGCTGCCGCGGGGAACGCCCAGCGAGGCCGCCGCCGACGTCGTGCTCTACTACGCCGAGAAGGGCCGCGGCTGGCCCCACCCCGAGCTGCTCGGGCGGGACGGGTAGGGTGGGGTCCCAGGCGGACTGCAGCTAGCCCCGCCGCTCGATAGCCGTGTAGGGGCGGTCAGTGGCGCCGATGTAGAGCTGCCGCGGCCGGCCGATCTTCTGCTCGGGATCCTCGATCATCTCTTTCCATTGCGCCACCCAGCCCACAGTGCGCGCCACCGCGAACAGCACCGTGAACATCGACAGCGGGAAGCCCATCGCCCGCAGTGTGATCCCCGAGTAGAAGTCGATGTTGGGGTAGAGCTTTTTCTCGACGAAGTAGTCGTCCTGCAGGGCGATGCGCTCGAGCTCCATCGCCACCTTGAGGATGTGTTGGTCCTTGACGCCCAGCGAGTCCAGCACCTCGTGGCAGGTCTCCTGCATCACCTTGGCGCGCGGATCGTAGTTCTTGTAGACGCGGTGGCCGAAGCCCATGAGGCGGAACTCGGAGTTCTTGT
>VBAB01000296.1 GCA_005888525.1 Alphaproteobacteria bacterium | reverse complement strand
AGCCCATTATGTCCTCTACTCCCGGCAACGCGCGTGTTGGGCTGCAAGCGGAGCGGGGCACCGGCGACGCCGGGCGCGCCGCTCGCTTGGGGACGGACCGCCTACTGCGGCGGTTTGCTATCGACTATGTAAAGCTTGTCGCCGGAGCGGAAGATGATCGCGCCGTCGGACACCTCTCTGGCGCCTGATTTCGCGATTTGTGCCTGCGGGTCACCCTTCGCCACTCCCTTGTTGATTTTGAACTCCTTCATATCGACGTATATGCCCTCGTTGCTCGCGAGTTGCCCAACCGTGCTGGGTGGACCCCAATTATCGGTCATGCTTCTCATGTTCACTACATTGTTGTTCCAGGGGTTGAACTGGGCCACCGCCAACGTCGACGCGCCGGCCACTATACCGAGCGCGGTCGCCGCCCCGATGGCGAAGAAAGTGCGTTTTGACATCTTTTTGATTCTCCTGATTGCTGAACTCGGGCTGTTGCAGGCCCTTATTCGGCGGTTACTCTCACTCGTCTGCCCTCTGATTTAAGGTGCGAGCCAGGAGTAGTACAATCGGCAGAAACCCTCACCGAACGAGGAACCCCGATTGTTCGTGCACACAATCGCTTTGGCGATCGGGGGTTTTCCAGAACGGGCACGGCCGCCGAACAGCAGGCGAACGTCATTGGAGCTCCGGAACGATGGCAATCTCGAGTGTCGGGGCTTCGCGTCGTGTGATGCCACGTCAATCCTCTTGCGAGATGCGAGTTCGGGTCGCTCGGCTGTCCATCTCGCGGAAGCAGGGTAATCCCTGATTGTCAGGAAATGCCCCGCACTGCGGAATATTCCCCCACGACGGTTTCGGGGTTTGAACGGATGTCCCGCTGCATTACCAGAGGTATGATCGAGAAGTGTCGTTCTCCGGTCATGCAAGGGATGAGACCATGGCAATCGGCTCGATGGACGCTTTAGGCCACGACGTTGAGCGGCACCGGATGTGGTTGATCGCACTCGGCGGGTCGCTCATTCTGCTCGGCATCGTGGCCGTCGGATCGTCGCTTGCGACCACTTACGCGTCGATGCTGGTCTTGGCTGCCATCTTGCTGGTCGGTGCCGTGATCCGGGTGGTTGCGTCCTTTACCGCGAGGGATTGGACCGGCTCTTTGCTGCTCATCTTGTCCGGGGTGCTTTATTTTGTTGCCGCGGTATTGACGTTCAGACATCCAATTGCCGCGGCCCTCGCGTTGACGCTGCTGTTTTCGGCGTTGCTCCTGGCCATCGGGCTCTTTCGGGTGATCGGGGCCGTTTGGTATCGCTTCCCTCAATGGGGATGGGTCGCGTTGAGCGGAGCCATCAGCATTCTTCTTGGGCTGATGCTGTGGAACTCGTGGCCGGCATCCGGTTTGTGGTTCATCGGATTCTGCATTGGCGTCGATCTGATCGTGGAAGGTGCTGGATGGATCGCGCTCTATGCTAGTTCAGATGGCGACCCGTTGGCGTCGAAGCCGGCGGCTTGAGCCGTCATCCGTAAAGATATTCGTGGAGTTGTTGGAGCGCCGGCGCGGGCGCAATCGTTCTCGTGAACTCAATCGATGATGTGATAGCCGCCATCGATATAGAGGGTGTCCCCCGTTATTAATTTGGCACCATTCATCCCTAGGAACGCGACGGCGACCCCTACGTCTTCGACAGACACCAGGCTGCGACTCGGCGCCTTCGACTGGGCCTTCTGCAGTAGTTTGTCGAAGGATGTGATGCCGGATGCCGCGCGTGTTTTCAGCGGGCCCGGTGAGATTGCATGCACGCGAATGCCCTTGGGGCCCAATTCGGCGGCAAGATACCGCGTTGCCGACTCGAGCGCCGCTTTAACCGGCCCCATGAGATTGTAGTGTTCGACGACCATTTGGGAGCCGTAGTAGGTCATCGTGAATAGGGTCCCTCCGGACGTCATCAAGGGCTCCGCGAGCTTCGCCATGCGGATGAACGACCAACACGAAATCTCCATCGCCAGCAGGAAACCTTCTTTCGAACAGTCGACCACACGACCCTGCAGGTCATGGCTCGGGGCGAAGGCGATGGAATGGACGCAGAGATCGAGCGTGCCCCACCGTTGTTCGACCTGCTCGAAGACAGCCTCGAGTTGGCCCTCGCGCTGCAGATCCAGCGGCATGAAGATCGGCGCTTTGATCTCCTTGGCGAGCGGCTCGACGAACGGCTTCGCCTTGTCGTTCAGGTAGGTCACGGCCACGTCGGCGCCGAAGGCGTGGAAGGCCTTGGCGCATCCCCACGCGATCGACTGATCGTTGGCGATGCCCGTGACGAGCGCTTTCTTTCCCTTGAGCAGCGCCAACGAAGAAAGATCGATCATGCGCGTTTCTCCTCTCGGCGAACCGGGGCGTGCTCATGCAGCACGCGTAACGTATGGCGCGCTATCATCAGCTCTTCGTCTGTCGGAATGACGTAGCATTTGATGCGGGACTTCCTGGTGGAGATGCATGGACCGCCCAGGGCGTTGGCGGCTGGATCCACTTCGGCTCCCAACCAGGAAAGGCGCTGCAGCACGGCTTCCCGAACCGTGGGCGCATTCTCTCCGATGCCCGCGGTGAACACGAACCCGTCAATTCCGCCCATGGCGGCGGCGAGCATCCCGGCGAACAGAGAAATGCGGTAAGTGAAATATTTCAGCGCAAACGTCGCTGCCGGGCTCTGCTCTGCGAGCAGGATCCTCGCGTCGTTGCTGATGCCGGAGAGCCCCTTCAGTCCGCACTCGTTATAGAGGAGGTTCTGGATGGCTGAACCGCTCATGCGCTTTTCAGTCAGGAGATAGAGAACGATGCCCGGATCCAGCTGTCCCGGCCGCGTCCCCATCGGCAGGCCATCGAGGGCGGTGAAGCCCATCGTGCTTTCGACACTCTTTCCCGAAACAAGCGCGCACATGGAAGCACCGCTGCCGAGATGGGCGACGAGGACGCGTCCGGTGGCAATCTCGGGGGCGACTTTTGGAAGCCGGTCGGCGATGTATTCGTACGAAAGGCCGTGGAAGCCATAACGACGCACGCCCTCGCGATGGAGGTCGTCGGGAATGGCGAAGCGATCGGCAACATCCGGATGTCCCCGGTGAAAAGCTGTGTCGAAGCATGCAACCTGCGGCAAGCCGGGATGCCGTGCGAGGATGATGCGAATTGGGGCAAGATTGTTGAGCTGGTGGAGAGGCGCCAAAGGAGCCAGCCGTTCAAGGTGATTGAGCACGGCATCTGTGACGACGGTCGGCTCCTTGTAGTCGGGACCGCCGTGGACAACGCGATGTCCGATTGCCGATGGCAGCTTCCCCCCGGTCTTTTCCCGAAGAAAGAGCAAGGCTCTTTCCAACGCCGCCGAGACCGTCGCCACCTCGGCGGGAGCGAGCGGGGCATCGATGAGGGTCCCCCCTTCACTGTTTCGTGCCAGCAGGCGAGGCCGGGTGCCTATTCCGTCCACTTGTCCCTTGACGAGCAGCTCGAGTCGATCATGAGCGGGAATGCCGAATAACTGGAATTTGACGCTGGAGCTCCCGGCATTGATGACGAGCACGTTGTCCATGTCGGTCATACCCGAACGGGGGCCTTCGCCCGTTGGCTGTAAGCGAGCAACATTGCCACTGCAGCCGATGCCATTCGTGTCCTGACTTTGTCGGCGCGCGAGGTCAGTATGATGGGAACGCGTGCACCGAGCACGATGCCGGCCGCGTCGGCCCCTGAAAGGAACGTCAGGTTCTTGGCCAGCATGTTTCCGGCCTCGAGATCGGGTACGACCAGGATTTCAGCTCGGCCGGCGACTGGCGATCTGATGCCCTTGATCTGGGCCGCCTCGATACTAATCGCGTTGTCGAACGCCAGCGGGCCGTCCAGCTCCCCTCCGTTGATTTGGCCGCGATCGGCCATTTTGCAGAGCGCAGCGGCCTCAATAGTCGATGGGATGCTCGGAGTTACCGTCTCCACCGCCGATAGGATCGCCACCTTCGGCGTTCCAAGTCCAAGCCCCGCGTAAAGATCAATGGCGTTTTGGATGATGTCCCGCTTCGCAAGCAGATCAGGAGCGATGTTCACGGCGGCATCGGTAATGAACAGGGTCTCTGGATGCGTGGGTACGTCCATGACGAAGACATGACTTATGCGGCGGGCCGTTCGAAGCCCCGTATCCCGCTTTGTGGCTGCTGCCAAGAGTTCGTCGGAATGTAGGCTTCCCTTCATTAGCAATTCGGCCTTACCTGAACGAACGAGCTCTACAGCTTTCTCTGCGGCCGCTTGGCTATGGGCCGCATCGATCATGTCGAAGCCGGCGATATCGAGTCCGATGGACGTTGCGACGCTTCGCATCCGCTCCTTGGGTCCAACGAGGATCGGCACGATCATCCCCGCCTGTGCGGCTTCAACGGCGCCTCGAAGCGAAGACTCGTCGCACGGATGTGCGACGGCAGTCGGTAGCGGCGCGAGCTTCCGTGTCGCGGTGATGAGGCGCTCGTATTTGTGATGCTGCCGCAATGGGGAAACGTTCGTCATCTTTTTCGGCATCGCGGGCGGCCTCGTGCGGAACGCGCTTTGGAAACGGGCGGGATTACCACTTCAGATACAATGCGACGTC
>VBAB01000295.1 GCA_005888525.1 Alphaproteobacteria bacterium | reverse complement strand
CAGCGCAACTCAGAATCGGAGAGATAATAGCGCAAGTCAAGATTTTCGGGGGGAAACATCCACGGCCCGCGGGGTGGAAGCCTCGCGAAAACGCCGTTCAAGGACGGTGCCCAGCAGCCGGTCGTAGACGGCGAGCGTGCCGAGCTGCATGGATTCCACGGTAAATTGGGCCAGAACATGGGCTCGCGCACGCTGGGCAATGGCCGACCGCTCGGCCCCAGTGAGCGCGAGAGCTCCCGACAGCCGTTCGGCCAGGGCCCCGGCATCGCCCGGCGGGACCAGCCAGCCAGTCGTCGCATCGGCCGCCACGGCTGGTTGGGCGAGCACGGTCTCCGGTGGGGCGCCGATGG
>VBAB01000294.1 GCA_005888525.1 Alphaproteobacteria bacterium | reverse complement strand
ATGGCCGACGAAGCGGACGTGCGGCTCGAGGCCCGCTTGCGCGACTTGGGCGTGCAACCCTTGCACGTACGCGTCGCGGCCCTGGGCATCGCCGGCGAGCACCACGACGGCGCCTTCGAGCTTGCCGGCGGCCTTCAGCCGCGCCGCGGCATCGATGAGCACGCTATGGCCTTTCCAGCCCGTGAGCCGCGCCGCCTGCAGGATGATGCGGGCGGGCTCGTCCACGCCCCAGCGGGCCCGCAGGGCGGCGAGGCGGTCGGGCGCAATGCGCGCTGGGTCGAACGCGTGGGTGTCGACGCCCCGATGGATCACGGCGATGCGCTGGCGCGAGGTGCCGTAGCGCCGGACGATCAGATCGGCCGTGTAGACGGAATTGGCGATGACGACATCGCCGCGCGCCATCACGCCGTTGTAGAAGCGCTTGGCCGCGTTGGTCTCGCCGTAGGCGCCGTGGTAGGTCGTCACGAACGGCACCCGCACGCGCCGCGCCGCCAGCAGGGCGCTCCAGGCCGGCGCCCGGCTCCTGGCATGGATGAGATCGACGGCCTGCTCGCGCACGAGACGCACAATGGCGCGGACGTTGGCCAGCATCGTCAGCGGGTTCTTGGCGGCGGCCGGGAACGGCACCAGCTCTCCCCCGGCAGCCGTCACCCTTGCCCCGAGCCTGCCGCCGGGCTCGGCCAGCGCCAGAGCGCGACCGCCGGCACGGACCACCGCCTCGACCATCTCCACCAGGGAGAGCTCGGCTCCGCCGGTGTCGAGACGCGGGATGATCTGCAGTATGGTTGGCCGGATCTGTGCCACCGTCTCCCCTTCCACCGCGAGCAAGAGCAAGATCGTTCCATGATCGAAGCACTTCGCTTCGATCATGGAACGTGAATCTTGCTCTCGAACCTATGATGTAGAGCAGGATTCACGCTTCAGCCGCCACGTTTGCGACCCAGGTAAAGTGATTCAATCTGAAGCGATCCTGCTCTAAGCTTCATAGGATGCACGAAACTCAACCGCAATTCATGGTTGTCGGCAGCGGTGCCGATGCGCGACGCATCGCCTATCTGAGCCAGCCCGCTGCTGCGGCGGGCAAGGCCGGCGTGGTGTGGCTGTCCGGGCTCAAATCGGACATGACGGGCACCAAGGCCGCCGCCGTGGCCGCGTGGGCCCGCGAGCAGGGCCTGGCGTGCCTGCGCTTCGATTATTCGGGCCATGGGCAGTCGGAGGGCCGGTTCGAGGACGGCACGCTCGGGCGCTGGCTGGAGGAGGCGCGCGCGGCGTTCGGCCAGCTGACGAGCGGTCCGCAGGTGCTGATCGGCTCCAGCATGGGCGGGGGGATCGCGCTGCTGGCGCTGCGCGCGCTGATGGGCGAGGCCCCAGCGGAGGCTGCGCGCGTCAAGGCGCTGGCGCTGATTGCGCCGGCCTGGGACATGGCGGACCTGATGTGGCGCAACCTGCCCGAGAGCGCGCGCAAGGAGATCATGGACAAGGGCGTCTATCTGCGCCCCTCGCGCTATGGCGACGGCCCCTATCCGATCACGCGCGCGTTCATCGAGGACGCCCGCAAGCACCGCATCGGGGATAGGCCGTTCGATCCCGGCCGTCCCGTGCACATCATCCACGGGCTGCAGGACCCCGACGTGCCGTGGGAGCACACGCTCGATCTGGTGGCGCATCTGACCGGCGACTGGACGCGCGTGTCCGCCGTCCCCGACGGCGAGCACCGCCTGTCACGGCCGGAGGATATTGCGCTGTTGCTGGATGTGGTGGGCGGGTTGGTGGGGGGCGCGCCCCCGCCTTAGCAGCCAGCTGCCGCCGGGCGGTGCGCCCGGAGGAAGGTGCGGATGTGGCGCACCGCCAGGGGAATGCGGTCCTTGGGTTCTTTCCAGGGGTAGAGGCTCACTTGGGCCATCGGCGCAAGCAGCGCCGACTCCATGGCCACGGCATACGGGTGAGCCGGGACGTCGTCCGGCAGGACCAGTACGGGTGTGTGGCAGGCGCGCACGAAATCGCGCGTCACGGTGAAGACGAAGTCGGCGTTGGCGCGGTACATCTTGCTCAGGAACGCATCGACCATGGTCATGGTGATGTCGGGCCGGCGGGCGCACAGCGCCGGGCCCCAGCCCTTGATGTTGTTCTGGTAGAAAAGGTCGGGCACTTCCGGGCGGAAGCCGCTGGGCTGCGCCAGCACCGCGGCAACGATGCGATCGGGCGCCCGTCGCAACAGGTTCCAGATGAAGGGGCCGCCGATGCAGAAGCCCATCACCAGAAACTTGTCTATCCTCAAGTGATCCATCAGGCCGAGCTGATCGTCGGCGTGGGCGTCCCAAGGCCGCTCGATCTCGAGCGGACCGGAGGACTGGCCGCCGTTGGCATTGCGCAGGTCCATCGTGATGCAGCGGTACTCGCCCTTGAGCTCCTCGATCGCGTTGAAGGGTGCGCTGCCCGTGAAGAAGGAGATCGTCGAGTTCAACCCCCCGCCGGGGATGAGCAACAGCGGGAAGCCGGAGCCAGCCTCCTCGTAATGGATGCAGACGGGACCTTTTTCGTAGAACGGCATGGCATTTCTCCTGTCTCAGTGAGGAGCTCTGGGCATTGTGCATCGACCGCGCAGGTCAAGGGAGCCCGAGGCTATCGACCATGCGGCGCAGGCCGTGCACCGAGCGTCGCGTGGTGGCGGCCGGCTCGGAGGGGGCGTGCGTCTCGATGGTCAGCATCAAGGGCGCCTCGTGCGCGGGCAACGTGGCCGCCAGCAGGGCCGTGAACGGGATATCGCCCTCGCCCATGGCGACGAAGCGCCGCGCCGCATTGGCGTAGTCCTTGAAGTGCAGAATGTCCGTGAAAGGCAGCAGTCGCGCCAGATCGGCTGCTGACGGCGGCAGACCCGTCCGATACGCATTGGCGACATCGGGCAGGGCCCGGAGGCGGGGATGCCGGTAGGCCGTCACCAGCGCCTCGAGCTCGGCGAAGCCGGCGATGTTGCACACGCCCTCGTTCTCGACGTGCAGCTTCATGTCGAATTTCTCCGCCAGCGCGAGCAGCTCGTCGATGGGCCCACGCAGATCGTCCACGCGATAGCCGTCGTAGGCCAGATAGCTGAAGATGCGCAAGTTGCGCGCGCCCAGCACCTCGGCGGCCTCGAAGGCCTGGGCGTAGACCACGCCTGGCGCCCGGTCGCCGAGCTCGAAGCCGAACTGGTCGCCCTTGGCTTGCGACGCCTTGCCGGGCGGGCTCCACTTCAAGAGCGGTGTGCAAATGCACGACACGGAGAGGCCGGCGGCCCGCGTGCGTTGCGCCGCTCCGGCCAGCTCGTCGCGTGACAGCGCCAGCACGTTGCGGCCATCGATGACGCGCAGATCGATCGTGCCGATGCCCTCCGCGCGGGCAAAGGCGAGCCCCTCGTCGAGGGATGGCGATACCTCGTCGGTGATCAGGCAGAGGGTCAGGTCCGAGCGGCGCATGGGGCTCCTCGAGCTGAGGTGGCTGACGCAACACTCAAGCTCGGGACGCGCGAACAATCAAGGCGCTGTTCGGCCGCGAAGGTCGCGGTTTCGGCTAGCGGGTCGGCTGCTCCGTGCGGTTGACGGATTTGACCGTCTCGCCGACCGAGCTCTGCAGCTGATGCAGGCGCTCGCGCACGCGCATCTCGGCTTGGCGATAGCACTCCCGCTCGTATTCGAGCTTGATGCGCAGAGCCAATTCGGCGTTGCGTTCCGCATCCGGGCTCGGCGGCACCGGTGCGGCGGACGCCGGCTCGCGGACTACAGCGCTCGCCATGCGCTTGGAATCTCCCGCAGCCGGTCTTGCATCGGCGGTCTTGGCCTCCCCGCAATCGGGGGGCGCTTGGGGTGTCAGAAGGGCTGCTTTGGGCAGCGGCACTCTGGAGGCCGAACGCGTACGCGGGCGCACAAAATCATCGTCGTGGTAAAGGGGCGCACAGCCTGAAGCTGCGGCACCGAGGACTGCGATCGCGAGAACGAGCGGCCGCGAGGCAGCAAGACTACCAGCCTGCGCTCGGCACGGTCCGCTCTGCATGCCCACGGCTCCCCTCGTAACTCCAGGGAAATGCCTAGGAATCTTGTTCAAACGCCGGTCGGCCGGTTCACTTCGCGTGACGGGATATTGCAGACGGGTCGAGCGCGGGTGCCCCGCCTCAACTCTGCCATCAAATGGACGTGGTCTGTCACACGAGCTAGGAGGGGGCAGCGGGACGCCAGGCGTTCGCAGAGGTTGCGAGTGCTTGGGGTGATCCAGAGCAGGATCGCTTCAGATTGGATGACACCGCCTCGAATGCATCGTCGAGGCTGAAGCGTGAATCCTGCTCTAACTATTGAGTTTAGAGCGAGATTCACGTTCCTGGATGGAGCCCTGCTTCCATCAGGAACGATCTCGCTCTAGGAGGTTGCGTGGAGGGAGGTCAGAGGTGACCCGACTACAGATTGCGCTGTGCTGCTTTGCCGTTGTGTGGATGGCGTCCGCATCGCGCGCTTCGGCGCAAGGCGCATGGGATATGCTGAACCTGGCGCAGGTGGCGCCGGCGCCGAAGCGAGCCCTGCCGATTCCCAACAAACCGGTGAGCATCGAGGAAGCCGACAAGGCGGCACGCATCAACAATTGGACGGTAGGACTCGCGGGCGGATTGCTCGAGGGCACCTTCTCCAAGTATGCCGCCGACCTCGGCAAGGCACTCGACGACGGCGATAATCTGCGCGTGCTGCCGATCATCAGCTATGGCGCCGTCGGCAACGTCACTGATCTCATCTATCTGAAGGGGGTCGATTTTGCGATCACCTACTCCGACGTCCTCGACTACTTCAAGAACGTGGAGAAGATCCCCGGCATCGACAAGCGTGTGAACTACGTCATCCCGATGTTCCTCGGCCACGTGCACATTTATGTGCGGCCCGAGATCAAGACCTTCCAAGACCTGGTCGGCAAGAAGGTCGGCTTCAATACCGTCGGCAGTGCCGCCAACTACACCGGGGGCATCGTCTTCGACCGCCTCGGCATCAAGGTCGAGCGCGTGTTCCAAAACAATGCACTCGCGCTCGAGGCCATGCGCAGGGGCGAGCTCGCCGGCATGGTGCATG
>VBAB01000293.1 GCA_005888525.1 Alphaproteobacteria bacterium | reverse complement strand
GAGCCTGTTGGTGACGAAGTTGTTGGTAGTGCGCACGACCTTGGCCGGCGTTCCCATCACGACAGAGTTGGGCGGGATTACTGTGTTGTCGGCGACGAAGCTGTGGCCGGCGACGATGGAGTTCTCGCCGATCACGGCGCCCTCCATCACCGTGGCGCCGATGCCGATCAGGCAGTTGTCGCCGATCGTGCAGCCGTGCAGCACCACGCGATGCGTGATCGAGCAGTAGTCGCCCACGACCGTGGGGGCGTGATAGCCGACGTGCACCATCACGTGGTCCTGCAGGTTGGTGTAGCGGCCGAGGCGCACATGGCGGCTCTCGGCGCGGATGACGGTGTAGGGCCACAGGCTCGCGTTCTCGCCGATCTCGACCGTGCCGTGCACGCGCGCCGTGGGGTCGAGGTAGGCCACGTGCGGAAAGCGCTTCTGGGGCTCGGCATGCATCGCGGGCGATCCTGGTTGTGCGCAACCCTGTCTAGCATGGGGCTCCCGGCTTGACATTGGCGGCGGCTGAGGGAGAACGCTTGCTCAGGTGACCCAGGAGTGCCGCATGGCCGACGCCAACGCTGCGAAGCGCCGCTTGATCGCGATCGTCAAGGCTCGGTCCTTCTCCACGGGAGGGGAGACCAAGCTCGTCTCGGGGCGATCCACCAATTTCTACTTCGACATGAAGCCCTCCATGCTGCATGCCGAGAGTGCGCACCTGATCGCGACGCTCATGCTCGAGGCGCTGCAGGGCTCGCACGTGGACTATATCGGCGGGCTCGAGATGGGCGCCGTACCGCTGGCCACGGCCGTTTGCGTGCTGAGCCACGGCCAGGGCCGGCCGATCGGCGCCTTCTTCGTGCGCAAGCAGGCCAAGGAGCACGGCGCTCGCAAGCTGGTGGAAGGCCTTGCGCCCGGTGAGACGCTTCAGGGCAAGCGGGTGGTGATCTTGGAGGACGTGACGACGACGGGCGGCTCGTCCATGAAGGCCATCGAGGCCGTCCGCGCGGAAGGGGCGATCATCGAACGAGTGATCGTAGTGGTCGACCGCCTGGAGGGCGCCGCCGAGACCTTCAAGGCCGCCGGCATCCCGTTTCAGGCTTTGCTCATCACGACGGATTTCAGGTGATGTCAGTCTTGTTCTTTTTTTCGATATCATTTCCGGAATGCTTGCTAACGCGTGAATTATCGAATATGATATCTCATGATCAAAAATGATAACGTCCCGATACTGCCCGTAAGAGCCGCCGACCTCGTCATCCCACCGAAGGACCGCAAGACGCTTCGAGCGCTCAAGCGCAACGAATGCCGGTGGCCCTACGGCGACCCCAGGCAGAAGGACTTCTACTTCTGCGGCAAGCCCAGGATCGGAAGCAGCCCCTACTGCGAGTTCCACAAGCGCCGAGCCTTCCAGCCTACGCGGCAGCGCGATTACCGGCCATACAGACCGGGTATGGCCGCCTAGCCTGATGGCCTGATTGCGGCAGCACTCGTTCGCACATGTGAGGGGACATGTCGGGGGACACCGAGGAGCTATGGGCCGAGCGCGCCAAGCGGTTCTTCAAGGCCGAGCTGAAGCGCGCGGATGTGACCTATGACAACCTAGCCGACAGGCTGTCCGAGATGGGCCTGTCCGAGACCAAGGCCTCCATCGCCAACAAAGTCAGCCGCGGCACCTTCTCCGCTGCCTTCCTTCTCGCCAGCCTGAAGGCGATAGGCTGCCAGAACGTGCGGGTGGAAGATCTGTAATCAGCTGCGCACGCAAAACGGTCATGCCGCCGGACGCGAGATCCTCATGAACGTCGGAGCGTCTACAAAGGTTGTCGAGCGTGCTGGCGTCTGGCAGGTCCGTCTCCTCCTCGGCCCAAAGGCGCAACGCTTTGCCGGCATTCTCGACCGCCTCCTCCATCGTATCGCCGGCGGAGGTACAGCCGGGCAGATCGGGGAAGTGAACCCCCCAAACGCTACCCGGCTCTTTGCAGACGATAGCAACGTAGCTGTGCATTTGCCCTAACGCAGGTGGGCCGAGTGCGGAACTACTCTGCCGCCTGCCGGAGCGCCGGGGCGGCGGCCTTGACGTCGGCGTCGACGTGGACCTCGAACTTGGCGAAGTTCTTGTTGAACATGTCAACCAGCGCGCGCGCCTGCGCGTCGTAGGCGGCGGCGTCGGTCCATGTTTCGCGCGGGTTGAGGATGGTGGGCTCCACGCCCGGCAGCGCGGTCGGCACCTGGAAACCGAACAGGGGATCGGTGTGCATCGGCTGGTGCTTGAGCTTGCCGGAAAGCGCGGCGTCAAGGAGTGCGCGCGTCGCCTTGATGGGCATGCGCCGGCCCACGCCATACTTGCCGCCCGTCCAGCCGGTGTTGACCAGCCAGCAGTCGACATCGTGCTTGGCAATCAGCTCACGCAGCATGTTGCCGTAGGCGCTGGGATGCCGCGGCATGAACGGCGCGCCAAAGCACGTGGAGAATGTGGCCTGCGGCTCGGTGCCCACGCCCTTCTCGGTGCCGGCGACCTTGGCCGTGTAGCCCGACAGGAAATGGTACATGGCCTGGCTCGGCGACAGCTTGGCGATGGGCGGCAGCACGCCGAAGGCGTCGGCCGTCAGCATCACGATGTTTTTGGGGTGGCCGGCGGTGCCGGTCTTGCTGGCGTTGGAGATGAACTCGAGCGGGTAGGCGGAGCGGGTGTTCTCGGTGAGGCTGCCATCGTCGAAGTCGGGCACGCGCGTGGTCGGATCGAGGATCACGTTCTCCAGCACTGCGCCGAAGCGGTTGGTGGCGGCCCAGATCTCGGGCTCCGCTTCCTTCGACAGGCGAATGGTCTTGGCGTAGCAGCCGCCCTCGAAATTGTAGATGCCGTCATCCGACCAGCCGTGCTCGTCGTCGCCCAGCAGCGTGCGCTTGGGATCGGCGGACAGCGTCGTCTTGCCCGTGCCGGACAGCCCGAAGAAGACGGCTGCATCGCCATTGGGCCCGACGTTGGCCGAGCAGTGCATCGGCATCACGGCCTTCTCGGGCATGGCGTAGTTGAGGAAGGTGAAGACCGATTTCTTGGTCTCGCCCGCATAGGAGCTGCCGCCGATCAGCACGACGCGCTTGGCGAAGTTGCAGGCAATGACGGTCTGGGAGCGCACGCCGTGCCGTTTGGGATCGGCCTTGAAGCTCGGCAGATTGATCACGGTGAAGGCCGGCACGAAGCCAGCGAGCTCGGCGACCGCCGGCCGGCGCAGCAGGTGGCGGATGAAGAGGGCGTGCCAGGCATACTCGACGAAGATGCGCGCGTTCAGCCGGTGCGCAGGGTCGGCGCCGGCATAGAGGTCTTGCACGAACAGCTCGCGCGTTTTGGCATGGGCGGAGAAGTCGGCCCACAGCAGGTCGAACTGCTCGGGCGTCATCGGCTTGTTGTTGTCCCACCAGACGGCCTTGTCGGTCGTCGCGTCGCGAACGGTGTACTTGTCCTGGGCGGAACGGCCGGTGTGCGCGCCGGTCTCGACCACCAGCGCGCCCGAAGCGGCAAAGCGCGCCTCGCCACGGCGGATGGCCTCTTCTGTCAGCTCCGCCTCGCGCGTGTTGTGATGCACTTTCGCAGGAGCGCTGAGTGGAAAGAATTCACTCGTCATCTGTCAGCCGCCGCTTTCTCGAATGGCACGCCAGCGCCGTCCGGTACGGTACCGCCACGACGCAAGGCCCTCCTACGATCGTGGGAGCCGCGCCGAAGAGAATGATTGCGCGCAACTCCCAATCCTCAGTCGAGG
>VBAB01000292.1 GCA_005888525.1 Alphaproteobacteria bacterium | reverse complement strand
GAATTGCCGACCAACTTCGCGGCTTGGTGTTCATCGGCAATTCCGAGACATAAGCCACACTAGAACCTTGAGTCTGCTAGTGTCCTTTTGTCTCCGAATTGCCGTCCGACGTCGCGGCAATGTGGTCGGCAATTCGGAGACAGGACACTAGGGTTTGCCGCTTCGCGTCCGGCCGCAAGACAGCCAGCCGATCACGAGGCCGATAGCGAACGCCACCACCACCCACCACACGAGCTTGTACGCTAGATAGTCCATGTGCCCCTGCCAAACCCTGTCTCGCACCCCGATCTCGCGCTACTTCGGCCGGACGGTGAATTCTATGCGCCGATTGCGCGCCATGTTCTGGCTGCCGTCGTTGGGCGCAACGGGTTGGGCCGCCCCATGCCCGATCGGTTCCAGCTGCGCCATGTCGACGCCCGCATGCACGAGATACGCTACCACGGATTGAGCGCGCCTGAGCGAGAGCCGCTGGTTGAGCTCGGCGCTGCCCTCGGAGCTGGCGTGGCCGCCGACCTCGATGCGCATGCCCGGGCAAGACTTGGCGGCCTCGGCGAGCTTGTCGAGCGTCTGGAAACTGGTGCTTTCGAGCTCGGCGCTGGCGAGGCGGAAGAGGATGTGCCCGGCGGCAGCAACGCTTGCCAGCTGCTCCTTGCAAGCCGTGGCCCGCAGCAGGGCCGGTCCTTCGACCGGCGGTGTAGCCGGCGGGGCGGATTGCGCTGCGGTGTCGGTGCGAGCGGGACTTGCCACCCCGGGTCCCTTGGCCGGCGTTTCGGGCCGCTCCGTCGGCACCATTGATGGCGGCGGGGCGGATTGCGCTGCGGTGTCGGTGCGGGCGGAACTTGCCGCCTCGGGTCCCTTGGCCGGTGTTTCGGGCCGCTCCGTCGGCACCACTGATGGCGGCGGGGTGGATTGCGCTGCGGTGTCGGTGCGGGCGGGACTTGCCGCCTCGGGTCCCTTGGCCGGCGTTTCGGACCGCTCAGGTGGCACCACGGACGGCGGGGGCACTGCGGGCGGCGCTGGCTCCTTCACCTGAATCTGGTCGGTGAGCTTGATCGTCGCCGGCACGGCCGCGCGCAGCGTTGCACGAATGGCTTCGGCCGTCGCCGCATCTGCGGCCAGGCCGGAGACGACCAGCGTGGCATCCTTCATATCCGCGCCACCACCCTGGAGCCGGCCCATCTCGCGCAGAATTGCGACCGCAATGTCGACCCAGCCCTGCGGTGCGCCTTCGCCCGGCTGCATCTGATCGACGATCGCCGCACGGGGCAGGCCCGCCTTGGCGGCGGCCACCAGGTCGGCCCGCACGGCATCGTTCGGCACGTGGCCGGACAGCACGAGCCGACCATCGGCCGAGTGCGCGGCCCACATGTAAGGGCTCGCCACCGGTGCGGTGACGAGGTCGGCCGTCACGCTGATGCCCTTGGGCACGCTGTTGGCGAGCGCCTGCTTGATGGTGCGGTAAGCCGAGACATCCTCGGCCTGGCCCGTGACAGTGAGGCCCAGGTCCTCCAGGCGGACGTCGCCGCGCTTGATGGCGGTCAACTGCTTCAGCGCGAAGCTGACGCCGGCCAGCCAGACATCAGAGGACGGACTGCCGCGCGCCAGCGTCGTGCGGTCGACGATCTCGAACCCCGGAAAGCTCGCCTTCGTCACACCCAGGATGGCCCGCCGGGTATCGATGCTGGGCGCATACCCCGAAAGGCGAATGCGATTGTTCCGGCGGCTCGCGGTCCAGACGTATTTCTCGGCCTTGTCGAGCAGGTCGGCCTTGTTGTCGACGACGCGAACGCCCCATACCGCGGCCAGCGCATCGGCCGCCTTGCCGGGCTCGCCCTCCCGCGGCGCCCGGCCCATGAGCAGAGCGTCGCGGGCTTTGAATTCAGCCTGGGCCCAGGTGAACCCGCCCTCGACCAGCGCGAGCCTGGCGCGTTCGGCCAGGTCCCTCTCCAATCGGCTGTGCTCGGCCTGGACAGCCACCCAGCTCAGAACGAGCAGCGGGATGATGCCCCAAAGCCATCGCCGCCAATTGCATCTCATGCGTGTTTCGCTCCCGAGATCGTGGCGATTTGCCCGTCTGAAAGCTCCCGCGTCGCTCACCCGACGCCATGCCGAAGCCAGCAGAGGGCGGCCTGCACGGCTTGACCGTCACCGAGGATTGCCCTGGGCTCTTTTGTGGCGGCACTATAGACAACCGGCCCCGGCATTCCAAGCGGCCGCAGCCGGCTCGTGACCTCCGCCCGACAGGCCCGCAACGCCTGTTTGTGCACGTGGGCCGCTGGGCTACAACATCGGGCCTCTATGAGATCAGGGAGGGGATGCAGGTGAGCGGCGAGACAGTCTTGGTTGCAAAGAGCGGTGGCGTCACCCGGCTGACCCTCAACCGGCCCGATAAGCTCAACGCGTTCACGACGGGCATGCACGCCGAGCTGCGGGCGGCGCTGGAAGCTGCGGGCAGCGATGGGCAATGCCGGGCGGTCGTGCTGACGGGAGCGGGACGTGCCTTCTGCGCCGGCCAGGATCTGGCCGAGACCCGTCCTGCCGGCGACGGCGTCGTGCCCGATGGCGGCAGCAGGCTCGAGCAATGGTACAACCCGCTCGTTCGGCTCATCACGACACTGGAAAAGCCGGTGATCGCCGCCGTCAACGGCATTGCGGCCGGCGCCGGCGCCAACGTTGCGCTCGCCTGTGACCTGGTGTTCGCGGCGCGCAGTGCGAGCTTCCTGCAGGCCTTCACCCGCATCGGTCTCGTCCCAGACGCCAGCGGCACGTGGACGCTGCCGCGCCTCGTCGGCCCGGCGCGCGCCCGCGGGCTCACCATGCTGGCCGAGCCGCTTCCGGCCGAGAAGGCCGAGGCGTGGGGGCTGATCTGGAAGGTTGTCGACGACGACAAGCTCGAGGCAGAGGTAGCGGCGGTGGCGGGCAAGCTGGCGCTTGCGCCCACCTATGCGCTGGGCCTCACCAAGCGCGCCATCGCCCAATCCTCGACCAACACGCTCGCCCAGCAGCTGGATCTGGAGCGCGACTTGCAGCGCCTGGCCGGGGCCTCGCCCGATGCCGCCGAGGGCATCCGCGCGTTCCTCGAAAAGCGTCCGCCGAAATTCACCGGGAGAAGCGCATGACGCGCGACGCGGCCGAGGTCGCACAGGCGAGCGCGGACGCCATGTGGGCGGAAGACAAGGCTTCCCGCGCCATGGGGATGAAAGTCGAGAAGGTGGGGCCGGGCTTAGCCGTTCTCTCCATGAGCGTGGGCGACAACATGGTCAACGGGCATGGCTTCTGCCATGGCGGCTACATCTTCTCGCTGGCGGATTCGGCCTTTGCGTTCGCCTGCAACTCCCACAACCAGCGCCATGTGGCCCAGCACTGCCAGATCTCCTACCTGGCTCCGGGCCGGCTCGGCATGCGCCTCATCGCCGAGGCTCGCGAGCGCCATCGCGGCGAGCGCAGCGGCCTCTACGACGTGACGGTGAGGTGCGAGGCGGGCGAGGTGATCGCCGAGTTTCGCGGCCACAGCCGGTCGATACCCGGCACGCTCGTGCCGCAGGCTTGAGGTGCCCGCTCAGTGCTCGATCTGACACCACGCCGCGAAGACCTCGACCCGATCGAGATCGCCTCGCGCGACGAGATCGCGGCCCTGCAGCTGGAGCGCTTGAAGCGCACGCTGCGGCGCGTGTACGACAACGTGCCCCATTACCGGAGAGCCTTCGACGCTGCCGGCGTGCACCCCGATGCGCTTTCCGCGCTGGCCGACCTCGCCAAGTTCCCGTTCACCACCAAGGAGGATTTGCGCGCCAACTATCCCTTCGGAATGTTCGCGGTGCCGCGCGAGAGGATCGTGCGCGTGCACGCGTCTTCGGGCACGACAGGCAAGCCCACCGTCGTGGGCTATACCAAGGGCGACATCGAGGTGTGGGCCAAGGTCGTCGCCCGCTCGATCCGCGCCGCCGGCGGCCGTCCCGGCATGAAGCTGCACAACGCCTATGGCTACGGCCTCTTCACCGGCGGTCTCGGCCTGCATTACGGCGCGGAGCGGCTGGGGGTCACTACCATCCCGGTCTCGGGCGGTATGACCGAGCGGCAGGTGCAGCTGATCGTCGACTTCGAGCCCGACATCATCACGGTGACGCCCTCCTACATGTTGGCAATCCTCGACGAGTTCCGCCGTTTGGGATCCGACCCGCGCGCCACGTCGCTCAAGGTGGGCATCTTCGGCGCCGAGCCCTGGACCGGCGCCATGCGGGCTGAGATCGAGTCCGCCTTCGACATGCACGCCGTCGACATCTACGGCCTCTCGGAGGTGATGGGGCCGGGCGTCGCCAACGAGTGCGTCGAGACCAAGGACGGGCTGCACATCTGGGAGGACCATTTCTATCCGGAGATCATCGACCCCGCGTCGGGCAAGGTGCTGCCGGACGGCGAGATGGGGGAGCTGGTGTTCACCACCCTCACCAAGGAGGGCATGCCGGTCGTCCGCTACCGCACGCGCGATCTCACCCGCCTCCTGCCCGGCACGGCGCGCAGCATGCGCCGCATGGAGAAGATCACCGGGCGCTCCGACGACATGATGATCGTGCGTGGCGTCAACGTGTTCCCCACCCAGATCGAGGAGCAGATCCTCAAGGTGAAGGGGCTGGCCCCCCACTACCAAATCGTGCTCACGCGCGAGGACCGGCTCGATGCGATGGAGGTGCTGGTGGAGGCGATGCCGGCAGCAGCAGGGGTCGACGCGCGCCAGGCCTCGGCCGCCGAGCTCGGCCACCACGTCAAGGGCTCGATTGGCGTAACGGCCAGGATCACCGTCACCGACCCCGGCGGCGTCGAGCGCAGCCAGGGCAAGGCCCGCCGCGTCATCGACAAGCGGCCGAAGGCGTAGGGGCGGCCGAGCCTCAGCAGCGGCCCGAGATGCCGTCCAAATCGGCGCCTTCGTCTCGGGCAGGCATCTCCGACCTCGGCGCGCGCTCTTCCTTTCGCCAACGCACGCACGTTGCGCTACTTCCGCTTTACCCCGGACGCTGAAGAACACCTGCCGTAGCGATGTGCCACGAACGGTCGTTCTCGCGACCACCCTGCGCGGGAGTTCGTGCCAATCGGTCATGCGGGTCCAGTCGCGTCGCCCGCTGAGCTAATCCCGACCCGCAGCCGTCAGTGCATCGGCAAATATGCGCCCCACGCGATCATAGCAACGCCGGCGATGCGGCCTAGCCAATGCCCGAGTGGAATGATCTTCTCCATCAGTATGAAAACTGCAAGGCCGACGATCCAATACAGGGCGCCATCAAGAACCAGCAACACCCGAGGCAATACGCGCCGTGCTCCAATCCCATGCGCAACGCGCCCAAGCGGCCTGTGCGCCAGTTGCCGATCAAAAAGCCGAGCGGCGAGCGGCAATGGCGCAGGCACATGGTCTTCAACGGTGTGAGTTGCCATAAGCCTGCACCCACGAGGATTGCGGCGCCGATCCATACGTTGGCGGTCTCCACCAGCAGCATCGGCGACATCAACCGAGCCACCTCCAGCGCCCATTGCAACCCCGCGGCCACGACGCTAAAGCCGCCCCAGGCGATCAGATAGCCGGTAGCGAACGCTCCGGTCGGCATCAGCGGGGAGCCGGCCGCCTTTTCTTTGCGATTGACGCGGGCGAACAGCAGCAGCGTTGGCGCGGCGCTGGGCAGCATCATCGCCACCATCATCACCCACCACATGGAGACCATCAGCAACGCGTACGCCGGGGTCCACACCGCCGGCTGCATCATCCAGCCGTCCATGCCGGCCATCCGCGTCATCGCGATCGCGCTCATGTCCGTCCCGGCGCCCAGGAGCAACCACCCCCAAGCGAGGGCCGACACCACAAGCAATCCGGCGACCAACACCAATCGGTCACGGCGGATCATCGCTTCCAGCAACGCCGTAGAAGAGGCCATGCCCGAAACTCCACAGTCGCATCGAGCGTGCGAGCCTCAGGCGCTCCAGTCGAAGCTGTGAAGCGTTCCAGAGTCCCCGTCCCAGCTGCGCATGTCAGGATCAGCCCAGCGGCTGCCTTTCGCGCTGGCGACCTGCATGCCGTCGATCTGCAAGGCGGCATGCGCCACGGCGCCCGAGACGCGCGTTGGTTTTCCGGTGCCGTCCTGTAGCGCTTTCAACTTCGCATTGGCGACAGCTCCGACGGTAAGCGACGAGGTATCGCCCCACTGGATATCGACATTGGTCACCTGCGCAGGCCGCCAACTGGATATCACGCCACCGAAAACCGCCTGGAACATGCCGCCTTTCTTACCGCTGAAAATCGCCTCCAGCTCAGTGTGCTGTTGCTTCGTAGCGCGCGCGTCCAAGTAGAGTCGTCCCGTGCCGTTGCCGTGGAAGAAATTGCCCGGCCAGTCCGCAGCCAAAGCGACACGCGTGCCGCTCAGGTCCACGCCGTCAGATTGGCCGTTCTCGATTTCAAAGCCGAAAGCGGCCGAGCACCATTCCTGGTCCGGCTCTCCCTCTGGACCTAGCCAGCACGGGCACATCATCTTGCAACTACAAAGCTCAGTACTCTTACCAGAAATATGCCAAGCCATTTTTTCCTCCCATCTAACCTCAATCCGAAACGACCCAGAGACTAGTCGCTCGGCTCCTTGGCCACAAGGCGAGCAAGGACAGCGGCGGGTTGGCCCTCGATGCCGGCTTCGGGTCACAATCTGCCTTCCATCATTCAGCCTTCGCAGCAACGCACCGCAACCGGACGTGATTGGCTGGGACGCGACCGATGTGCCGAGGCTTGGTCCTGGATCTTGTCGAAGGACCGGCCGCTGGTGCAGCGTTCTGTGTCGTTGGAAGACCGCTACTGGCAGTAGGCGCTGTTGCGGCGGTGGGCCAGGTCGAAATGGAAATGATCGCGGTGGGCCTCGTTGGCCTCCGGGCCGAGCACCGTACCGAACACGCCGCACGCGCCCTTGTGCAGCCGACGGAGGAACTGGGCCTCCGCGCTCTTGGCAACCGCCTCGCGGCCGGGAGCAGGCGTCGCGGGGATGGCCCTGGGATCCGCGCTGATGTCCGACGTGCTCTTGCTGGACTTTTGCAGCTCCGCCGTCTTGACGGACGTGGCCGTCTTCTTGCCCTGGGCGGGCTCGATTGGCGCGTGCGCGATGGCGCTGATCTTTCGATTGACGGCGCGCTCGCTCTTGGGTGCCCCGCCCTTGTCTGCAGGAGACGCCGCGTCCTTGGCGCGCGCGGCTGCGACCTTCTCGGCCTCGCGCTGATCGCGCGCCGTCGGGCCCCAGTGGCGCGCCACCTCGATTGAGCGCCCGTCGGCCGTCACGAAGCCGGCGATGTCGACGGCGTTGGCGAGCGCGTGCTCGCTCAGCCGGTCGCCGTGGAACTGGCTGCCGATGCGGTTGCGGCACGCATAGCCCGACAGATTGCGCAGGCGCGTGACGGGAGAGCCCAGCGCTTCCTGCGCGGCCGGCTGCAGGGTCTTCTCCACCCACGCGTGCAGGCCCACCACCATGGCGCAGTTGACCACCGCCGGCGGGCTGATCTCGACCTTGTTGGCGCCTGAGCCGACGCGTTTCACGGCAACAGGAGCCGGCGTGCCGCATTGCTCGTGCTTGACGGGCTCGGACACCTCCACATCCGCAGCGATGGGGGCGAGCAGCCGCACGCACTCGCGCAAGGCGGCGATCACCTGGGCGTCCGACCACACGTCGGGCTTCGGCGGCTCCGCCTGCGCGGCTTCGGGAGGCTTGGGTTCCACCGAGGGCGATAGCGGCGTCTTCTCCGGCTCGGGTTGGGAGATGGAGGAGGTCTTGTGCGAGGGCGCGAGTGTCTGCTTGGCCGCCGGCTTGCCTGCAGGTGGCCCCGCCGCCTCCTGGGGGACGGGCTCTTCCGCCTCGGGCAGCGGTTCGCGTTTCACGCGCGATCGGCGAGCTGCCAGCTGGAAGACGGGATCGGCCGGCGCGCTTTCCGCGATCGGTATGGGCTTGGCGTGCACGAGCTCGATCGGCACGGGCGCCGGCCGCGCTTGTCTTGCACCAATACCTGAAGCCGCGTCGTGCGGCAGGACCGGGAGCGTTGCGAGGGTCGCGAGCAATTTCGCAGCGTATGCCATGCTTGTCCGGATATCCCGCCGCTCGAGGGGAATCTGCCGCAGGATGGCGGCACCTTGTGGTGGAACTGTGGAGCCTCGAGCTGCGCTGTGGGTCGGCCGCGCGCCATCGTGATGGCGATCAGCCGGAAAACGGTGCACCGAGAGCCAATTTGTCTCGATAGGCTCGAGCCATGTGCTCGAGCGCACCCCGCTTCAGCGCTTCGACGTTCCGGCTGTCGTCGGATGCTGCCGCCAGGATCGCGTTCGCCAGTCGGTATCGCGCTTCCTCGATGACGTGAGGCTCGGAACC
>VBAB01000291.1 GCA_005888525.1 Alphaproteobacteria bacterium | reverse complement strand
GGTCCTGCGCGGAAAGGTATCGCGCTCGCTGATTGACTTTGCATCGCGCCTGATCGCCTGCGCGATGGCTGCCTTTACGATGGCGATCACGCTCAACATGTTCTTGATCGGATCGGTCGTTCTTGAAAGCGAGCTTTGGGGAACAGTGCTTGGGCTAGTGGCGTTCATTGTGGTTGCGGGGTTGTGGTTCGGCTACCCGATGCTGCGGCGTCAATGAAAACGCTTCGGGCAAAGAGGGGTAGAAGGATAACGAGATGGTCTTGCACCACGTTTCATTGGGCACCAATGATCTGACGCGCGCCAAAGCTTTCTACGATCCGCTCATGGCTGAGCTCGGCCTGCGAGTGATCAAAGAGACAGAGCGGATCATTGCGTATGGTCTCACGGAGACGGTCTTCAGCATTGAAAAGCCAGTTAACGGCGACAGGGCGCTAGCTGGAAACGGGACGCACCTCGCCTTCCACGCAGGACGACGCAGAACTGTGCGAACCTGTTACGAAGCCGGTCTTGCCCATGGCGGGACGGACGAGGGAGCGCCTGGCATACGATCTGAATACGATACCAACTACTACGCTTCGTTCCTGCGCGACCCGGATGGTAACAAGATCGAGGTCGTGACCTTCGCCGGCGAGTAAAATGAAACCCAACTTAAGTCGGAACAACCGGCCGCGATTGCCAATAGGTCACTCGTGCTCGGCCGTAGTTTCTTTCGCAAGCGAAACGGCGGGAGCGCTATTGATTTGCTCCGTAGAACATTGCTCCCTAGTTCGATTAAGCTTGGACCGAGCCACTCTTGTCGGATGTTAGAAAGGAACTGGCGCGACACGGTCGCGTTTACGCTCCAGTGATCGCATTCGTTCGGAGGTACGCATGGCAATCTTTGAAGGCCTCTTGAAGGGCGGGAATATCGTGACTGGGCTTGCTATCGGCGTCGGGTTCGCTCTGCTCGCGCCGGTGATCAAACCCATGGTCAGGCCGATCGCGAAATCCGCAATCAAAGCGGGGCTCGCCGCCTATGATCAAGGTCGCGTCGCGTTAGCGGAGCTGAGCGAGCAGACCGGGGACGTGGTCGCCGAGGCGCGTTCGGAAATGGATGAGGAAGCGATGCACGACGGCGAGGACAAGGGAAATAAGCACCGAGGGAAGCTGAGCGAGGCCAAGCATGCCGGCCGCTCATCTTGAGAAGCGGTGAGAGCCCTCGAGGCGGCAATCCCTATTTCATTGGTGCCGGTGCACACGCGCGTGCCCGGAAGGGCGCGACTGCGCGTCGGCGGACTCCGAGGGTCCCCGCAGTTAGCGCGCCATCTCTGGATGGGGCTCTCATCCGACCCGAGGATCAATTGGGTCCGCGCGAGCGAGCTGACGGGTAATCTCACCGTCGAGTTCGATCGCTCTCTCGAGCTCGGAGCACTCAATGCAGTTATACGAGCGGTCCTGCGAGGGGAGGTAGCGCACGCTGCCACAGGCGGGCACCATTGGCATGCCTCCCCGCCGCAAGAGGTGGTGCGCAGGCTCGATACACACGCCAATTCGGGTTTGACGCAGGAGAGCGCTGAGCATCACTTGCACACGCACGGCCGCAATGTCGTGAAAATCGCCGCGCCGCGTTCGGCACTGAACATATTCGCAGCACAATTCACAAGTCTCCCGGTCGCCGTCCTCGCCGGTGCCGCGGTGCTTTCGATCTGCACAGGTGTAATATTCGAAGCAGTAGCGATTGGTACCGTGCTTGCGGTCAACGGTCTGATCGGACTCCTGACCGAGGCGCATGCAGAAACGACGCTTCGTAGTCTCAAAAGTTCTGGTCCGGCCCACGCGCGCGTCATTCGCGGCGGCGCCACGAGGCGCGTCCCCGCAGCGCACGTTGTGCCCGGCGACATGCTCGTTCTTCGACGCGGTACGCTAATCGCCGCCGATGCTCGCGTGATCAGCGACCAGAACCTCTCCGTTACCGAGGCCATGCTCACCGGGGAAAGCGTGCCGGTGACGAAGACCGCTGACGCCCTGCACGCCGTCAGCACCCCGCTGGCTGAGCATCGCAACATGGTCTATCGCGGCACGATTGTAACGAGTGGCTCGGGAACGGCCGTTGTCGTTGCGACGGGAGGACAGACCGAAGCAGGTCGGGTGCAACGACTAGTCGACGCGAGCGAGCCGCCGGAGACGCCCACGTACCAGCAACTGACCCGGCTCGGCATGCGGCTCGCATGGGTGACCGGCGCTGCGAGTCTTGTGTTGTTTGCAATCGGGCGGTTGCATGGTTTTGGCATGCTGCACATGCTCCGTTCCGCAGTTTCGCTTGCGGTCGCCTCTGTCCCCGAAGGCTTGCCGATGGTCGCCACCACCACGCACGCGATCGGCGTCAACGCTCTGCGCGAGAATGAGGTGTTCGTGCGACGTCTGGATGCGATCGAGACTCTCGCATCGGTAAATGTGGTCTGCTTCGACAAGACGGGAACGCTTACCGAGAACCGAATGACGGTCGCAGAGCTTTGCAGCGGAGGGCAACGGTATGTTGCCGGCGACGAGCGTATCCGCGGCACCATCGAACCGGCAGTGCGCGCGCTGCTTGAGACCGGCTGCCTCTGCAGCGAGGCGGAACTCAGCTCGCGAGAGGGGGCGCCCGCATTGGAAGGGTCATCGACCGAAGTAGCGCTGGTGCGCTGTGCGCAGCGCAACGGCGTGGCCGTTGAAGTTGTGCGCCGCGAGAAACCGCGACTGAGCCTGCAACAGCGCACCGAAACCAACCGCTTCATGATCACCACGCACAACGATCAGGGACACGTACTCATTGCCATGAAGGGCAATCCATCTGATGTGCTGGCAAGGTGCCAGTATGAGGCGACGCCCGTAGACCGATTACGACCACTGACGCCTGAACGCAGAGCTGCAATCGAAGGGCATAACGCTACCATGGCAAGTAAAGGTTTGCGTGTCCTGGGTTTTGCTCACGCATACGCTGAGCCGGACGACGTGCCCGCGAGCGTCGACGGCAAGATGGTGTGGCTCGGAGCAGCGGGACTGCACGATCCCATCCGTCCCAGTGTCCACCAATTAGTGCGGCGGCTGCATCGGGCGGGCGTGCGCACGATCATGCTCACCGGTGATCAATGCTCCACGGCAAAGGCTGTTGCCAAGGATATCGGTCTTGCCGGGGGAGCAGCGCTGAGCGTGCTGGAGGGCACTGAGATCTCGCACCTAACGGATTCTGCGCTGGCGCGCGAAGCAAGTAACGCGCACGTCTTCGCGCGCATAACTCCGGGCCAGAAGCTCATGATCGTGCGAGCCCTCCAGGATAGCGGCGCGATCATTGCCATGGTGGGGGATGGCATCAATGATAGCCCGGCGTTGCGCGCAGCGCATGTTGGCGCGGCCATGGGAATGAACGGGGATGCGGCGGCGCGCGAGGTCGCCGATCTCTTCTTACATACCGAGGATCTGGGTCGACTGGCGCTCGCGGTCGAGCAAGGACGCACCACGCACGCTAATATCCGTAAATCGCTGCGATTCATACTGTCGACCAATTCGAGCGAGGTGATGTTGATGCTTGCCGCGACGGCCCTCGGTCTCGGTGAGGGCCTGACCCCCATACAGCTACTCTGGATCAATATCGTCACCGACGTGCTGCCAGGGATTGGCCTCGCCGTTGAAGAAGCCGACCCACTGGCGCTCGAAAAAGGACCGGCATCCCCTGAACTACCGTTACTTGGCGACAGCGAGATCGGGGTCCTTCTATCGGAAGGGGCGACGCTCGCTGCGGGGGCGCTCCTCGCAGGCACGTATGGTGCCATTCGCTTCGGAGCCAACAGTCACCAGATGCGCAGCATGACCTTTGGAAGTTTGGTTTCAGCGCAACTTCAGCACGCGCTTGCATGCCGAGCGCCAGGAGAAAACATCTTCCAGCGGACTGATCTTAAGTCTAATCCGATCCTCACGAAGATCTTGATCGGCTCATTTGTGTTGCAAGCAGGAGCATATTTCGTTGCACCTCTACGGAGAGCTTTGGGCCTCGCGCCTATTGGGTTCGGTGCAGGTGTCATCACCGCATTTTCGAGCGTTTTGCCGTCGCTGGTCACGCTCTGGAGATGCACCGGACCTCAGGCTCAATTAGACGAGAAAAGAATCGGAGCGTTATGAGAGTTGGCAAGCCGATGCGGAACGAGCACAGCAGAGCTTGGCTACGATTCGGAATGGCGGACGCATCAGGCGGAGTTCAATGCGGAGAGGCGCCGTCCTTATGAAAGGATCCCACCATGCATCGGGGCATGATCGAACATATGATTCCGGGCCGCGTGCGGCTGCGATTTCGCGAACAGCGTCGCAACGAAGGCTTCTTTCAGAAGATCGCGCATGAACTTGCGGAGATTCCCACAGTCGAACGCGTGCACGTAAATGCGCTGACGGGGAGCGTTCTCATTTTCCATTCAGGGAATCCAACCGAGATCGCGGAGCGCGTCGATGCTGTAGCACCTGCGCTTCCGGTGAATGACCGGACCCTACGTAGCGCGGTCGGCCGCGCCCGACGGATTGGTGAACGCATGCCTCGGCCAAAGACGCTCGCATTTTGCGCCCTCGCCCTTTTTCAGCTCGCCCGGGGGCGCATTGCCAGTAACGCAGCGCAGCAGTTGTGGTACGCGGAGCGAGCCAACGCGCTGGGGCACCCGCCGCTTGCAATCGGTATGGCGGCGCTAGGTTTGGCGCAGCTCTTTGGCGGCCGTTGGCTTGGACCGGCGTCGTCGCTTCTGATGTACGCGCTCATGACAGAGGCGGCCGCAAACGGCGGAAGGAAAATTGCGAGAAGCTCGACCGCTAAGCAAATGCGATTTGCGCGTCTGCGTTCGGTCCTGCCCGGCATAAGAAGCCGACCTGGTTAAACTCGTGCCGTGCGAAATGCATTTGGACGAGCCCGCGGAGATCGGCGGCGCAACTTAAGGAGATCGCGCGACGCCGTGGCGTGATTTCCCCGAGACGGCGATGGAGTTCGAAGCGCGGTTCGCGACGGAGGAGCAAAGGCCATGAGCTCAACGACGAGCAGGTCGGCAGCACCGGCGCATCGCCCTTGGTAGATGCGCTCAGCTCGCTGCTCGCACCGCGAACGCTTGACACGAGTGCGTCACCCGACGAGGCGCATGCCGAGCCCGACGCACTGCATCGGCTGCTCGCACGTTTCCAAACAGGCGGCTACGCTGATTTGATCGAATCCTGGATCGGCACCGGCGCCAATCGGCACATCGAGCCTCATCAACTCGGCCAGGCGCTGGGCGAACAAAAAGTCGATAAGCTCACGCGGCAGACGGGCGTGCCACGACCTACACTGCTCGATGAGCTTGCGCGCCTGCTTCCGACAGTTATCGATCCCTTACCCCACAAGGCAGGTTGCCTACGATCGCACCTACGGCGGCGTGATGTCGAAGAAGCTGATAGGGCTCGATGCCTTTGGCAAAGACGGCGAGCTTCGGGTCATCGTCGAGGTGCCGCGCGGTTCAAGCGTCAAGCTCAATTACGAGCCGAAGCTGCGGGCTTTCTCGTATCTCGCGCTGCATTGGGCGTTCGATTGAGGCTTCATTCCGGGCACCGAAGGTGATGATGGCGACCCATTGGACGCGATTGCGCTGCATGAGACTGCGACGTCCCCCGGCGTCATCCTTCCGTGCAAGCCGATCGGCATGGTGGAGATCACCGAAAAATCGCGTGGTCTCCATGCCGTTGTGGAACGGTCGCGTGGCAGAATTCCAGCGAGCGACCGAGCTGCCCGAGAGGCTCACGGAAGAACTCGACCAGTTCTTTCTCAAGGCGGCGTTCTTCACCAGCAAGAAGCTTAAGCTCAACGGCTGGTCTGGCGCAAAGGCCACTAGACGCTTTTTCAAACGCGCGACCGCCCGGTAGCGATCGGAAGCAAATGGCATATTTGTTGCGCGAGTCAATTCGGTGCTCTTCGCCGGCTCGACCGCGGAACCACACGAACGGTGCTGAGTTCATGCTGGCAAAGCCCCATCTCGCACGGAAAGGCTTACTTGCCATGGGACTGTTCAACAAAGACATCAAGACCTTCGATGACCTGCTCCTGCACGGCCTGCAAGACATCTACTACGCCGAGCAGCAGATCGTGAAAGCGCTCCCGAAGCTGATCGAAAAGGCGACCAACCGCGATCTGACGAAAGGGCTGAAAGATCATCTGGAGGAGACGAAGAACCAGATCACCCGCCTCGACCAGGCGTTCAAGAAGCTCGGGCAGAATCCGAACGGCATCAAGTGTCCGGCCATAGACGGCCTCATCGAAGAAGGAGATGAGATCGCCGGAGAAATAGCAGACAAGGAAGTATTGGATGCAGCGATCGTCGGCGCTGCGCAGTCAGTGGAACACTACGAGATCGCACGATACGGGACGCTGATAGCCTGGGCCGAGTCAATCGGCCATGATGATATCGTGCGCTTCCTCACCACGAACCTCAATGAAGAGAAGGCTGCCGATAGGAAGCTCTCGACCGTTGCGCTGCGCAAAGGTGTGAACCGGAAAGCCGCAAGCTAGGGGAGTATCAAGGTCGCGAGAGCGGACTTAACTCTTATCCCGCTTGAAGAGCGAGTGGACGTTCTGTCCGATCCGGACAAGCGCATTCGCGCGCATGACCTCGTCGGTTTCTCCGGCAAGATAGCGTGCCACACCTTTGGCGATCTCGGGTGTGAGGCCTGTTCGTCTTGATGGCTGGAATAGCGGCATGTCATCGAGGCCATCATCCTCGTCATCGAGCACCGCGTAGCGCACCACTTCCGGATGCTCGAGGAGCCAAACCCGCATTTCCACACACCGGCGCTCGCTCGGCATGTCCGGGCACACATCGATGAAGGGTATGCCGAAATGTTTCGCGGCTAGGAGCCCGATTGGATCGACTCGCCACGATGAGGACAACACTGCTTTGGCCTTGGACTGCTTCAACAATCGTTTGAACCGCCTGAGCAGCTTCGCATCGACAATGTACGGAAACCTCCGGCGATTCGGGGTTTCCGTGCAGTTCAGTACGCCATCAATGTCGAGAAAGACGACTTTCATGCGGGGCTCGTGATAGCGCCAGCCGGATCCTTGAGTCCTTGTACAACGCCTGAATAGACACCGAGTTACATCCTCGTTTGTTACCGAAAATCGGAACTTAGCCCGGACCGTGGTCGTTGTTTCTCAACTAAAGCGGCGCTGGCGCGAGAATTTGAACGCATGGCGAATAAGGAAATACGCTCGCGTGGTCCGATATTGCCGGTCCATGGCGCTTCGGTGCTGCCGAGCGTCATTGTCGATGCGTATAACTGCGAACTCGAGGATGACGATGCTTCGTCGGCGACAAGGCCAGCAAGAGCGCCTTCCATCAGATCCTCGATCGCATCCGCAAGGCCTCGGAGGAGGATCCTTTTGGTAAGAAGGCGAGTGAGGAAATCGGCAAGAAGAAGTTGGGTGAGGCGCTCACCGAAGGCAATGCGGAGGCCGCGGCCATCGTTCAGAGCGCGATTGAAGATTTCGCCCAGCAGCTGGCGACAGTCATCAAACGGTTTCTGCGGCTAAAGGCGTGGCACGAGACAGATTGCATCGTAATTGGCGGCGGCTTT
>VBAB01000290.1 GCA_005888525.1 Alphaproteobacteria bacterium | reverse complement strand
GAGACTTTTGCCGCGCGGGAGCGCTACTGTTAGCATGATCCCCTCGTGCCCAGGCCGATGCCGCCGCCACGGATAAAGCAGCCACAAGGTCAAGAACGCACCGCGCGCAGGGCAGGTTTGGACATGCGTCCATCTGTCACGCGAAGCGCGAATGCGTGTTTAGTCAGGTGATATTCCTAGGCAATGAGACGTCACCGAAGCTGCGCTCAAGGTCGAGGGCCCATGAACCTTATGCTCCCACGCAGGTTCCAATCCGCAGAGCGGTGCACCAGGCGTTCGGCGAGGAAGGCCTGTTGTCGCCGCGTCTCCACGGGCACGACTCTTCAAGGGATCATCATGAAATACAACGCGTACGACACGGTTACGGCCGTCGTGAAGAGCTGGACGTCTAAGGCAAGATCGTCGAACATAAGATCCACCAAGAGGAATTCCAATTTCGCGTCGATGCCGGCCTACAAATCTATAAGGAAGTACGAAAAAGTAGGCGCGATGCTCGGAATAAAGTCCCCGTTCTTTCGCGCAATCGGGGGCAGAGTTGGCAACTCGTGCATCATTGATGGCCGGAAGGTCATCAACTTCGCTTGGTGCGACTATTTGGGCTTGAACCAGCACCCATCTCTCGCGGCTGCTGCCGCGGCGGCGACGGACGAGTACGGGACGTGCGTTTCAGCGAGCCGCTTGGTCGCGGGTGAGACGCTGCTTCACGCCGAGTTGGAGCGGGAGATCGCATCCTTCCTCGGTGTGGAGGAGGCGTTGCTGTTCGTGAGCGGGCATGCGGCCAATGTGTCGACCATTAGCACGGTCGTCGGCGACGGCGATCTGATCGTCCATGACGAGTTTGTTCACAACAGCGCGGTCCTGGGGGCCCGACTTTCCGGGGCCGCGGTGCGCACCTTCTCGCACAACAACCTGGAGGCTTTGGAAAATATCCTGCATGAGACTAGGACGGCGTACCAAAACGTCCTGATTATTGTCGAGGGCCTTTATTCCACCGAAGGCGACGTTCCGGATTTGTCGCGACTGATAGAGCTGAAGCAGCGTTTCGGCGCCTGGCTCATGGTCGATGACGCCCACGGCCTCGGCATTCTCGGCGCTACCGGCCGGGGATGCGCCGAGCACTGCGGCATCGAACCGAAATCCGTCGACATCTGGATGGGAACGCTCAGCAAGACGTTGGCGTCTTGCGGAGGCTTCATCGCCGGCAGCCGCGCGCTCGTCGATGTGCTTCGATATGCGGCGCCCGGTTTCGTGTATTCCGTCGGCTTGCCGCCGGCGATGACCGCTGCCGCCCTCGCAGCCTTGCGAGTCATGAAAGCAGAGCCCGAGCGGGTCGAGCGGCTTCGGGCCAACGGCAGGTTCTTTTTGCGGGAAGCCGCATCGGCCGGACTGAACACGGGCAATAGCCGGGGGCTTGGAATGCTCCCCGTCATTGCGGGTGACGTGATTGCTACGGTCAAGCTCTGGCACAAGGTCTTCGATGGAGGCATCAATTCGTCCCTCATCGTCTACCCTGGCGTGCCCCTCAAGGGCGGTCGGCTGCGGTTCTTCCTCACATCCGAACACAGCGAGGATCAAATCCGACTGGCGATAGGCACCACGAGCGCATGCCTCCGGGGAGGTCGTGTCCCGGAGGCCAATCGCGCGGTCGCCTCGATGAAGGGGTAAGCTGGGCGGCCCATGGAAGCGCGCCGGGAACAAACTCTGCCGAATGTGCCGTTTCCCGGCAACGAGCCATCTTGCAAGCCGCTGATGGAAGCCCGCGACATCATCCATGTCTACGGCGGAGGCGCGGGCGCGCGTCGCGCCCTGCAGGGCGTCAGCCTTGCCTTGAAAGGCGGTGAGATGACCCTGCTGATGGGACCATCGGGCAGTGGCAAGACCACCCTCTTATCCATCTTGGGATGCATTCTGACGCCCACTGGCGGCACGGTCTACGTCGCGGGTGAAGCGGCCACGCGAATGCCGGCCGAACAGCTGGCCGCCTTCCGGCGCCGCCACATCGGATATGTTTTCCAATCATACAATCTGTTTCCCACGCTCACGGCCGAGGAGAACGTACGCATTGCGCTCGACGTACGCGGGTTGAAAGGCTCCGATACAGTCGTGGAATCGCAGCGAGCGCTGCAAACGGTCGGTCTGCTGCATAAGGCAAAGTCGTTCCCCGCGAAGCTCAGCGGAGGCGAGCAGCAGCGGGTGGCGGTGGCGAGAGCCTTGGTAGCCGCTCCCTCCGTGATCTTGGCCGACGAGCCGACGGCCTCTCTCGATAGCAAGAACGGCATGGCTGTGATGGAGCTCCTGAAACAGCTGGCCATCGAACCATCTAGAGCCGTGTTGGCGGTGACTCACGATCCCCGAACCGTGCCTTTCGCCGATCGGATCCTCCACATTGAGGATGGCATGATCGTCAACGAGCGAAAGCGACCGGAGGGGATCCCGACCGTCAACGACCTCTCGTTGGCAAGAAATCAAAGGTTGGCCATCCGCGAGGCGAGCGCTTTGCCGCTGAAGTTTCCTACCAAAAACCCCGACCGCGAGCGTCACTTGGAAATCATTGAGGCCAATTTGCACAAGTACGTTCCCGACTGCGGAGCGCCATTTACCCTTTCGGATGTCGTGAAGGCGAGGTTCGCCCAGAGAAGGAAGGGCGGTTCGCCGCACACCTGCACCGCACGTGAGGATATGCTCTCGATTGTCGCGGACTGGGACAATCCCGATGACGCGCTCGCCTCGCAAAGTGACGACTGCCTCGCCTGTCTGGCGGAAATGTTCGAGGGCTGAGCCATTGTGCGACACCGATGTTCTGCTGATCTAAAACAGCCGATGCCTGTTGCCTCCGTCGTCCTGGTTACGGGATGTTCGTCGGGCATCGGCAGGGCCATTTGCGACCACCTGGCAGCTAACGGAAGACGGGTCTTCGGTGGTAGCCGCTCCGCATGCGCTGCAAGCGCGTGGACCTACCTCCCAATTGATGTAACGCAGGAGGAGTCTGTCGCCCAGGCCGTGGCAGCAGTGTTTGCACGTGAAGGCAGGATAGACGCCTTGGTTACGGCCGCCGGCAGCAGTCTTATGGGCGCGTTTGAAGATACGACGATCGATGAAGCCAAGCAGCACTTCGACGTCAATTTTTTCGGCACCATCCGCGTTATCAGGGCTGCGCTTCCGATTATGAGAGAGCAGCGGGCAGGCAAAATTATTCTGATTGGATCAATCGGGGGCGTGATTGGGCTGCAGTACCTTTCGTACTACAGCGCGGGGAAGTTCGCGCTCAATGGGTTGGTCGAAGCCCTCCGCCCGGAGATCGCGAAGTTTGGCGTGCAGGTGGCCGTCATCAATCCCGGCGATTTCGCCACCAATATCAGTACCAATGAACTGCACGCGGCAAATTCCAGGCCTCATTCCCCGTATTTTGTCGCCCATCAGCGCGCTAGGGACCTGTACGGCGCCCGTATACGCGGGGCGCCGCCGCCGCTTGCGGTAGCCAGGCTTGTGGACCGCCTGTTGAATCGGCGAACGCTTCCCGTGCGCCTGGCCGTCGGCTCGCCGGTGGAAAGATTGGGATTGACGGCAAAGCGGCTGCTCTCCCCTCGCGTCTTCGAGTACCTTCTTCAGAAGAGCCAGGGATTGTGATGGGACAGCGACAATGAACATGACTGGGCCGCCCCAGTCTCGGTCGTTCCGTGGCACCTTCTCCATCCCATCGACGTTCGTGTTTTGGTACGCTGCGACAGTGAACCGATGGGTGAAGAGGAAGACCGAAGCACGCTACGAGGGGCGTCTTAGAGATTCTTATGTCGAGGAACTTACCGAATATTCGCGGAAGCTCTAGTCGAGCGCATGCAGCGTATCGGATGCGCCGGCGCGGCAGCCCGTCCTCCAGCTCTTGCGCGAGTTGCTCCTTGGTGTCGCTGCCGGAGCGGCAACGGCCGCAAGAAGCGACGGGGCGAGCATGGCTGAGAGCATCGTCCTCATCATCATTCTCCTCGTTGTCGCATGCACCGGCGTCGCATCTTGGATCGGAAAGGGAGATGCACTCATCTACCAACGATGAGCGGTGAAGTTGCCCGCATCGGTTGCAGAGAGAGCGCGGCGGCCAACGCCACCGCGCTCCGACTTGCGGCCGTCAGTTCTGCGTTCGATCCAGCTGCGCATAGAAGCTCTTCGCATCGAAGGCGCTGGCAGGGGCCGCGATCGCGGCCAGAACCGACAGGGCGACGAAGGCTGATACGATGGTCTTCATGGAGGTTCTCCTGTGTTGCGAGCCCGTTGTCTGTTGAGCTCGTAGAGGAACCGTAGGCAGGCGCCCGTTCCGGGCCCATCTTCGGAAGTAGCATCGTTTCGCCTGGACTTTCCGGATCTTTCCTGGTGGGCGACCAATGCCGTCGCTAGCTACTGACGTGCGGCTCCCAGACGCCCTCTGGGAGATTTTTCGATGGGTGGGCGGTTGCCTGCGAGGGCGATCCGGTCAGCATCAAGAACGGGCTGCGGAGGGCTTGCGACGGTGCGGGAGTGACGCGCTGTTCCGGCACACGGCAGCGCGCTGGATGTACAAGGCCGGCGCCCCGCCCTGGGAGGTTGCCGTCCAGCTCGAACATAGTGTAGGGAAGGAATACGCCGTCACCCGAGCGGTACGCCTTCTACAGCCCTGACTACCTATCCGGGGCTGTTCGGGCGCTCGGCGGGCTGATAAGGCTCGTCGTCATCGAGCCAGTCGAACGAAGAAAGTGAGCAAAGCCGCAGTAGCTCAGGGGTAGAGCAACGCATTCGTAATGCGTGGGTCGGGGGTTCAATTCCCTCCTGCGGCACCAATGAAATCAATGACTTATTGGCGAATGGTGGCAGCGTTTCAGTTGCTCTTACGCGTCAATCAGCACCGAACCCGTGACCAGGATCGACGTCGAAGAGTTGACCACTCCCTAGGTTGCGGAGCCGCGGCGGCGAGCCTGGAGGTACGCGGCGCAGCGTAGCGCTGGAAGGCTTGGCGCTGGCGCGTGCTTTTGGTGAGTCCGGATTGGACGCCGATCGACACTGTGCGGACGCTAT
>VBAB01000289.1 GCA_005888525.1 Alphaproteobacteria bacterium | reverse complement strand
CACGATCAGCGGGGTCGACAGGCAGTTGAGCTTGGCCGCGTTATCCACCGTCACGCGGGCGATGCGCCCCTCGCGGCGCTCCTCGACCTTCACTTTGACACTGGCATCCGCCATCCTGTTCCTCCCGGCCAGCGCTTCGCGGCCATTCTTTCACGCTATGGGCTCCTCAGTCTGGCAGATCGCGCGATGCCCCTCCAGAACCGCGTCACGCCCGAGGGCGAGATCATTGCCACGCCGCACCGGGGGCTCATGCTGGGCAACCGCGGCGGCGCCTTCCATTTGCCCGACCGGACGATCGGGCACCGGCGCTGGGCCACCCGGCAATGGATCGCCTGCGTGCTCGAATTCAAGGGCCGGCACCGCGCGGCGATGATGCAGCCCAACCGCTACACCGAGCTGTTCTTCCTCGACGAGGCCACCGCGCTCGCCGCCGGCCACCGTCCCTGCTTCGAGTGCCGCCGTCGCGATGCCGAGCGCTTCGCGGCGCTATGGGGGCAGATGCGCGGCTGGCCGGCTCCCGCCCGCGCCCCCGAGATGGACTTGGCCCTGCATGCCGAGCGCGTCGGCGCCCAGGGCCAGAAGATCACCTATCGTGCACAGCTCTCCGCGCTGCCCGATGGCACCTTCGTGCGCCTCGTCGACGGCAACACGGAGCAACCCTATCTCATTGAAGGCAATGCCCTTCTCCCCTGGAGCCCGGCGGGATACGAGGCGCGCCTGCCCGTCGCGAAACGGCGCGAGGCGGAGGTCCTCACCCCTCGCTCCATCGTTGCCGTACTTTCAGCTGGATATCGCCCCATGCTGCACCCCTCGGCCGTGAGCTCGCAAAGCCCACGCGCGCATCCTGGGGAGACCGCATGACCCGTTCCACACTGAAGAGAGCGCTGCGGCGCATCTACGCGCTGCTCATCGTGGTGCTCGGCATCTCCTTCCTCGCCAAGGTCGCCGACCACGTGCCGCTGCTCGCCGGCAGCGGCCTGGAGAAATTCCTCAAGGACGCCTACGAGTACCTGCGCGACATGTCGCTGCTGATCGCCACCGGCGGCGTCGCCTACATCACCAACATGTTCCAGAAGCGCTCGAGCTTCGTGGAGGGGCTCAAGGAGGAGTGGCGCGACATCATCGCCACCAAGTCGGCGCTGTTCGCCTACACCCAGCTCGAGCAGCCGACGCTGGAGCAGTACATCGCCACCTTCTGCAAGCTCAGCGAGACCATCGACAACATGCGCTCGGTCTACCAGAACGTCGGCGAGACGAATGGCCTCATCGGCCTCTACCCCTACGCGCCCCTGCACGACATGCGCCGCGCCCTGCAGACGCTCGATCCGCGCAAGACCCCTAATCCGGACGCGGATACGCGCAACCTGGTGCGCGACGCCATCCTGCAGTCGTTCTACGCGCTGCGCGAGACCTTCCTGGAGGAGCTCGATCTGGAGGAGCCGGACCACCCGCTGCTGATCTCAAGCGGCCGGCGGGCCAAGAAGAGCGGCTCGACGGGAAGCGCACGCCGCGCCCAAGACCGCCAGCGCGCCCGCCAGGATCGAGTGTCTCCACCAGACCCGCGCATCGACGAGCTGCTCGCCCAGCTCTACGCCAAGGAGAACGCGACCGCCAAACCCTGGCGCCAGCCCACGCGCGACGCCGCACCGGCCCCGAACGGCCGCGCGTAGCGCGTAGGTTGCGTCGAGCGTCAGCGATGACGCAACGCATCATTGTCATCCCGGGATTTTATTCCCTGGATCCAGCGAGCCGCGAACCCTCGATCGCTTCGATCATGTGGATACCTGGATACCGGGGACAAGCCCCGGTATGACAACGCGTGTTGGGTTCGCGCTTCTCTGGGCCCACGCCACGCAATTGCACAAATGGAGATCGCCTGGCACCCGCGCGGCAGGGGTCAGTCAGGTATCGCGGCCATCCGCTTGCGGAAACGCGTATTGCCCGCGACTCGCCGTCCGCGAGTGTCACCATAGCTCCGGCCGCAATGGCACGACCCGTTGCGTGCCTTGCACGACTACCTCCGACGGATCGATCGCGACCGGTTTGCGACCAGCTCCTTTGTGGACCGGAGTGGGATCAGTATCGCGGAGCACGGACGGGCAGGGATTTCGGCGATCTTGGTACGCGCCGCGGACGGCTTTTCGACCGCCGACCGGCTCTGTGGCGATCTGGTCACGGGGGTGGCTTGGTGTGCGCAACCCACAGCCACGCGGCTCTTACCCATTGACTCCCATACTATCCCATGTAATCCCATTCCTACCCAAGCGGGCGCGCGAGGAAATCGCGCAGCGTCGGTCAGTGGGAGTGCAGGCGAGGCTCATGCAAAGGGATGGACCGCTTTGTCTCCACGTTCACGAACAAGATCGACGCCAAGGGCCGGGTCTCCGTGCCTGCGCCCTTCCGCGCCGTGCTGGAGCGCGACGGCTACACGCAAGGAGCTCCGGGCGGCATCTACTGCTACCCCTCGCTCGATGCTCCGGCACTCGATGCAGGCGGCCAGAGCCTTGCGCGCAAGATCGACGGGCTTCTCGACGGCCTGCCGGATTATTCGGACGAGCGCGACGAGCTGTCTGTCGCGCTCTATGGTGACGTGCACATCATCGCCATCGATCAGGACGGACGCATCGTGCTTCCTGAAGGGCTTCGCGCCCACGCCGGCCTTTCGACCCACGTCGCTTTCGTGGGTCTCGGCTCGAAATTCCAGATGTGGGAACCCGCGCGCTTCGAAGAGCGGCGTGCGCGCGCCCGCGAAAAAGTCCACCAGCACCGCAGGCTTTTCGGCGCGGGGCGCCGCTCCTCGGGGGAGGGCGGCGAGGGAGGAGCACGGGAATAATGGCGACGCGAGGCACCAGCCCGGCCGGCGGTGCCCCGAGGGGGACCGCGCGCCATGTTCCCGTGCTGCTTCCCCAGATGCTGCAGGCGCTCGCGCCCAACGACGGCTGCTCCTACATTGACGGCACGTTCGGCGCCGGCGGCTACAGCGAAGCGATCCTGGCCGCCGCGCCCGGCGCGCGCGTCCTCGGTATCGACCGCGATCCCGCCGCCCTTGCCGCGGGTCGCGCCATCGTCGATCGCAACCAGGGTCGGCTGCACCTGATCGAGGGGCGCTTCGGCGATCTCGACCGGCTTGCTGCGGCCGCGGGCTTCGCGCCCGCCGACGGCGTCGTGCTCGACATCGGCGTCTCCTCCCTGCAGCTCGACGACCCCGCGCGCGGCTTCTCGTTCCAGGGCGACGGGCCGCTCGACATGCGCATGGCCGCCAGCGGACCCACGGCCGCCGACGTCATCAACACTGCCGAGGAGGCGCAGCTCGCCGACATCCTGTTCCACCTGGGCGAGGAGCGCAGCGCGCGGGGCATCGCGCGCGCGATTCTCGCCCGGCGCCAGCAGCAGCCCTTTACCCGCACGTCGGAGCTGGCCCAGCTCGCCGCGCGTGTACTGGGACGCGAGAAGATCGCCGGCCGGCACGCGGCCACGCGCACGTTCCAGGCGTTGCGCATCTACGTCAACGACGAGCTCTCCGAGCTGGGACGCGGCCTCGCGGCGGCCGAGCGCGTACTGGCACCAGGCGGGCGCCTGGTCGTCGTCACCTTCCACTCGCTGGAGGACCGGCTGGTCAAGCGCTTCCTCAAGGACCGGGCGACGCCGGAAGAGCGGGGCTCGCGCCACCTGCCGCCGCAGACCGGCGCCCGTCCGGCACCGAGTTTCCGGTTCCTTAACCATCGCCCGGTAAGCCCGACGGACAAGGAGGTCGCCGCCAATCCGCGGTCGCGCTCGGCCAAGCTCAGGGCAGCCGTGCGCACCGAAGCCCCCGCCTGGGACCAGGATGCCGGCGATCTGAATTTCCCGCGCCTTGATCCGCATTTGGGCGCGTAAGAGTAGCGAGGGAAACTAGTGTGATGATCGAGAAGTCCGCTGCATCGCGCTGGGCTAGGTCGGGAAGCGGACTTCTCGATCTCAATCACACTAGAATTCATAATTTGCTAGTGTCCTTCAGATCGCGAAATTCGTTCCGAGCCCGCCACACAGTGATACGAATTTCGCGATCAGGACACTAGTGATGCTGCGCAGGGTCAACTGGGCCTTGATGCTGGCGACGCTCGCGTCCGCCTTCGCGCTCTACGCCATCAAGTACGACACGCGCCGCCTCGAGGTCCGCGTGCAGGCGCAGGAGCGCGCGCTGGAGAAGGCCGAGAGCGACGTGACCGTGCTCACCGCCGAGCGCGCCCATCTCGCCCGCCCCGACCGCCTCGAGCCCCTGGCACGCCTGCTGGGCCTCGCCCCCATCGCCAGCGGCCAATACTTGCGCCTCGACACGAATGCGGCCGATAAATGACAGGGCTGTCCACACCGTTTCAACTGACGTCTCGCCGTGCGCCAATGCATTGTCCAACGCACTGGTCGAGTTTGCTCTTACCGGTGCCACGAGGTCCCTTCTCCCCTTGGGGAGAAGGTGGCCCGAAGGGCCGGATGGGGGGACCTTCTCTTGCGCGCAAGAGAGTCCCCCCTCACCAGTTCGGCCGAATGACTTACGGCCGCGCCATCAAGCGTGAGCGGGCCGCACGCGAGGCAGGCGCGACCGCAAGTCATGGCCTCACGTCCTCTCCCCGTAGGGGAGAGGCGAAACCCGAGCGAGCGAGCGATCCAGGTAACGGGCCATGACCGCGCGCGCTGCCGCACTGCGCCCTGTGGCTTCCTTCCCTCTGGCCGAGCAGATCGCGGACCGCGCCGAAGCACGCTTGCGCGTGCGTACGCGCTTCGTCCTGTGCGCCGTGCTGCTCGCTTTTGCCCTGATCGGCGGCCAGCTCGTGCGCCTGGCGCTGAAGGGGGCGGCGGAGGTCAAGGTGACGCTGGCCGAGCCGCTGGCGCGCAGCTGGTCGCGCCCCGACATCGTCGATCGGCATGGCCGCCTGCTCGCCACCGATGTCGGCATGCACTCGCTCTACGCCGATCCTCACCAGGTGCTCGACGTCGACGAGGCGACCGAGAAGCTCGCCGCCGTTCTCCCCAGCGTCGACGCGACGGAGCTGCGCAAGGTGCTGGCGGACAGGAGCCGGCGCTTCGCCTGGGTGGCGCGCGGGCTGAGCCCGCGGCAGGCGCAGCGCGTGCA
>VBAB01000991.1 GCA_005888525.1 Alphaproteobacteria bacterium | reverse complement strand
GCGCCGGCTTCGAGAAGGAGCTGGAGCCGCTGTGTCTGAAGGAGAAGGTCGGCGTCATTCCCTACTATGCGCTGGCCGCCGGCTTCCTGACCGGCAAGTACCGCACGGCTGCGGATTTGGGAAAGAGCGCCCGCGGCGACCGCGTGAAGGGCTACCTCAACGAGCGCGGCCTGCGCATCCTGAAGGCGTTGGATGAGGTCTCGGCGCGCCTCGGGGCGAAGCCGGCGCACGTGGCGCTGGCGTGGCTCATCGCGCGGCCGAGCGTCACGGCGCCGATCGCCAGCGCCACGAGCATGGCGCAGCTCGAGGACCTGATCGCGGGAACGCGCCTCGAGCTCGACCGCGGCGCCATCGAGCAGCTCGATGCGGCGAGCGGCCCATCTCCCTGACCCTGCTCGAGGCGCACGGTGGGCTGGAGGGTTGCGCGCTGACGGCCGTGCGCTACCTGAACTTGGAAACCCGCTCCGCCTGCTCGAGGATCACGCGGGCATTGTCCGCGGCATCGGTGCCGGTCGGCTCGTCCTTATAGGTGACGCGCGGGTTCGACCAGTAGGGGATGCGCACGCAGCCGTCGCAGCTCTGCTGGTAGCTCATGATGTCGCGCCACTTGCCGTTGACGAAGCCATGGCCATAGGCGAAGGGCGCGTCGTTGGCGTCGATAGCGCGGTCGTGGCGCGCGCCGAGGATATGGCCGATCTCGTGCGCGATCGAGATCGTGATCGTGGCGCACGAGTGGTGCACGACGAAATAGG
>VBAB01000288.1 GCA_005888525.1 Alphaproteobacteria bacterium | reverse complement strand
AACGCGAGCCCCCACACGTTCGCCGCCAGCCGGCCGTCGTCCGTCGCAGAGCTGCGCGGATAGATGCCGACCTCCATGGACCGCAGCGTCAGCTCGTGCGCCCGCTCCGGATCGAGGAAGTTGAGCAGAGGGCGGGCTAGTGCGAAAACCGCTTCAAGCATCGAGGTCGCTTTTTTACATCACTGCGAGAGGACCGACAGAGCGCAGTGCGCCAACCGCGCGGGTCTCCGCAGCGGCGGAGCACAAACGATCGCTGCAGGCAAGTGTGATGTTTTTATTGCACGCACGAAGAAATTCCGATCTGAATTGCGAACGATCCCCAACGAAGAGCGTCGCTCATGTCCGATTTCAACGGCGAGATAGAGGCCGAGATAGAGAAGGTCGGGGAGCTGCTTGCCAAGCCCAACTCGATCCAAGCCCCGCCCTACCAGCGTTCGTTTGCCTGGACGCGCGAGGAGGCGGGCAAGCTTCTGGAGGACATCTCGTCTGCGATGGACGAGGCCGAGGTCCCCGACAGCGCCTTGTACTTTCTGGGCAATATGCTGTTCATCGATCGCGATACCACGCCCGCCCCGTCCCGCCTGACGAAGTGGGCGCGTGCACGCCCGGCACGCGCACTCGATGTCGTCGACGGCTTCCAGCGGCTGACCACGCTCACCATCCTCTTCTGCGTCCTGCGCGATCTCGATGCCAGCAAGGGCGAGCCCGCCAATGGCCGGCTGTTGGAGGCAATCCAGGTCGGACAGGGCGAGAGCGCTCGTCCGCGGCTGTCGCTCAGGACCACTGAGGATGCGTTCTTCGTCGCCCATGTGCGGGCTCCCGGCGCAACCCGCCTGAAACCGAAGGCGGACGAGCTGTCGCCGCCTGAGGCGCGGATCATCGAAGTGCGCGACCATTTCATTGCTGCCCTCATGGGTCACGACGCGGCCGAGCGCAGCCGGTTAACGGGCTTCCTGCTCGATCGGTGCTGCGTTGTGCATGTGGCGACTGGAGATATCGATCGGGCCTACCGCATGTTCATGGTGTTGAACGCTTCGGGCAAACCACTGGCGCGCGACGACATCCTCAAGGCGACGCTGCTGGGAAACTTGCCAGACGCCATCACGGCCCATTGTGTGGCGATCTGGGACCGCGCCAAGCAACACCTGGGAGATGATTTCGAAAGCCTCTTCAGTCACATTCGGGTCATGTACGGCAGGCCGGCGAGTGCAGTCATCGCCGGCGTCAACGAGATTGCCAAGGAGAACGGCGGCGCGCAGCGTTTCATCGAGAACGTGCTGCAGCCGGCGGCCGGCATCTTCGAGGACATCCGCAACGCTCGTCACGAGGGGTCGCCGCAATCGGCCGCAATCTCTCAGCACTTGCGATACCTGGGCTTGCATACGTTTGCGGATTGGAAGCCGGCGGCAATGCTGTGGTGGATGAAGAACGGGGAGGATACGCAGGGGCTCGCTCGGTTCCTGAGCAGGCTCGATCGTCTGGCGTTCGGCATGCGCATATTGGCGATCGGGGGCTCCAAGCGCCGACGCCGGTTCGACGCCGTGGCATCGGCCGTAAGCGACAACAAAGACCTGGACGCCCCGCACAGCGCGCTCGAATTCACGCGCCAGGAGCTGCGCACCATTCAGCACCACCTGCGCGATCTGCACGCGCGCAACCCCTCGACCGCCAAGCAGCTGCTGCTGCGTCTAAATGACTTTGCGGCCGGCCAGCCCGTATCCCTGACGCTGCCGGACGACATGACGGTGGAGCACGTGGTGCCGCGGAAGCTCAGCACGAGCAGCCCGTGGCGCGCTTGGTTCCCCGATCCCAATGTCCGCGAACAGTGCACGGAATCGCTGGGCAATCTCCTGCTCGTAACCAAGGGGCAGAACGACCGGGCCAGCAATCACGACTTAGCCCACAAGCTCGACGTCTACTTCAATACCCGCAATGCACCGGTCGTGGCCATCAACCAGGATCTACGCGGACGCACCGAATGGAAGGCGCGCGATATCAAGGCTAGGGAAGAGAAGCTGCTGGCGCAGATCGAGGCGCTTTGGAAGTTCGATCCGGCAGGGTCGCGGGAGCAAGCCAAGGAGGCGCCGGGCGCTAGGCGGAAAGGCTGGCGCAGGCGCACCGATGCCCAGGCCGACGTGAGCGACGGAAAAACGGCCTCGTAGATCGAAGCGCTCGCCCTGGAACTAAACGACGAGCTGAAGCCTGAATCCTGCTCTGCTTATCGAGTGTTCCATGCTCCTGGATGGAAGCCCGGTGCTTCCATCTGGAACGATCTCGTTCTAAGCCGCCGCTTTCTTTCTGCTCGGCGTGCGCTTGCCAGGCGCCGCGGGTAGCGCCGTGCCGATCATGCTGTCGCGCGTCACGAGCGCGGCGAGCTGCTCCTCGCTCCAGTCCCGCGTGCCCTTGGGGCGCATCGGCAGCACGATGTAGCGCAGGTCGGCCGTGGAATCGTGCACGCGCACCTCTACGCCCTTCGGCAGCTCGACGCCGAACTCGGCCAGCACGCCGCGCGGATCGACGACGGTGCGCGAGCGATACGCCAGGCTCTTGTACCAGGCCGGCGGGACGCCCAGCAGCATCTTGGGATAGCAGGAGCACAGCGTGCAGACGATGACGTTGTGCACCTTCGCGGTGTTCTCCACGGTGCGGAACTCGGCGAGCGTGCCGATGTCGATGCCGAGCTCGGCCAGTGCCGCGCGCGCGTCCTTGAGAAGGCGCCGCTTGAAGGCGGGGTCGGCCCAGGCGCGGGCAACTACCTTGGCGCCCAGCGCCGGCGATCGGCTGTCCATGAGATCGACCTGGGCGGCAATCTCCTGGCCGGTCAGCACGCCCTTCTCGATCAGCAGGGAGCGGATGGCCTCCTCCAGCACCTCGTAGGCGCCGGCAGGACCGGCGTCGTGATCTTTCTGCGGCGGCGCATGCGGATGCGCGTGGCCGTGCCCGTGATCGTCATCGTCATGATCGTCATGGTCGTGGTCATGCATGGGTGCTTGCACTCCTCACGTGATGGGCTCGAGCCAGTGCTCGTAGATGTCGGCCTCCAGATGGTCGCCGGCAGGTCCCGCATAACGGCCCCAGAGGTCCCCTTGGGCGAACCGAACCTTGTAGAGAACCAGGGCCGGCAGCCCCGGCTTGTGATAGGCGAGCTGCTCGGGATTGCGGAACCGGCCGTACACGGCTGCCACCACGCCAGGCTTCCCGCGGAGATACCAGGGCGTGCGGCAGTGGCCGAGCACCGGCCGCTTGGCGACGCGCACCGGATCGCCCGGGGCAAAGGCCCCCGAAAGCGCGGCTGGCTTGCGCGTATGCGGGCGCTTGCTCACCACGGCACCGTTTCCTTCGCGGCCTTGCGGCCGGCCTTCGCGTGCTTTGCCCGCACCTCGGCCATTTTGGCCTCGATCTCCTCGCGTGTCAGCACATCCTGCTCGACCAGAAGGTTGCGGACGGAGCGGAGCCATTTCTCGTAGTAGGTGGTGCGGTCGTATTCCTGCTCGCCGTAGCTCTCGATCATGCGTCGATGCGCATCGACGGAGAGGACGCGCCGCTTGTTGTCCCTGAGCAGGATCAGCATGGCGTCTGTGCGCTTCTCCCAGAGCGCCAGGTCGTGCTCGGAGCGGTCGATCGGTCCGAACTCGAGCCCGCCGATATCGTGCACGGCGCGACCCTTGGCGCCCTGCCGCAGCATGTTCTTTCGCTCGGGTTCGCTCATCTGCTGGTTACCCTCGGCTCCATCTCTCCCCATGATGCCTCTGCTCGCGGGCAAATGCCAAGGCCCGAACTGGACTGCCGGGCAGGCCCATGGGCATCAGCCGTCGTTCTGGATCTGTGCTCCGCGGCCGCGCTGGAGCCTGACCTGCCGGATCGGCATGCACGGGCCCCATGACTTGCGGGCGGTGCTGCTCTAAGCTGTTGCAAGGCTCGCGATCACAGAGGGCCGCGGGAGAGGAATGAGCCTGAGATGGTGACGATCAAGGCGGGGCTGCTTGCAGAGTTGGTAAGCGATACGTTCGCCAAGGCCGGGTGCTCGAGCGCAGAGGCGGAGCGCATCGGCAAATACCTGGTCTCCGCCAACCTCACGGGTCACGACAGCCACGGTGTCGCGCGCGTCCCGCGCTATTTGCAATGGAAGCGCGACGGCGTCGTGCATGCCGACCGCAAGGTCAAGACGGTCACCGAGACGCCGGTGCTGGCTGTCGTCGATGGTCTGCACGGTTTCGGGCCGCCGCAGGCGGTCGCCATCGGCGTCGCAAAATGCAAGGCCATGGGCCTCTCCATGGTGGCGCTCAGGAACGCGGGCCACATCGGCCGCGTCGGCGACTGGGCCGAGATGGCGGCGGAAGCCGGTCTCGTCTCCGTGCACTTTGTAAATGCTTCCGGCAGCGTGCTGGTGGCGCCCTTCGGCGGCACCGAGCGCCGGCTCTCGACTGCGCCCTTTTGCATTGGCGTTCCCCGGCCCGGTGAGCCGCCGGTGGTGCTCGATTTCGCCACCTCGGTGGTGGCCGAGGGCAAAGTGCTGGTGGCGAGCCAGGGCGGCAAGAAGCTCCCGGACAACGCCCTCATCAATCGCGACGGCAAGATGAGCGCCGACCCGCACGTGCTCTACGGCGAGTATACCGCGACGGGGCCGCGCCAGGCCGGCAAGGGCACGGGTGCCATTCGCGCCTTCGGCGACCACAAGGGCTCGGGGCTCGCCTTGATGTGCGAGCTGCTCGGCGGCTCGCTCACGGGCATGAAGGCCACGGGATTAGGAGGCGAGGCTGGCGATCGTTTCCGCGGCAACGGCATGCTCTGAGGATGTCGCCCGCTACGTCGGCTACTACAAGAGCGCCAGGCCGACCATGCCCGGCGGTGAGGTTCTCACCCCGGGCGAACCCGAGAACCGCATGCGCCGACAGCGCCTCGAAGAAGGCATCCCGCTGCCCGACGATACCTGGGCCGCGATCGTCGCTGCTGCAAGAGAGGTCGGTGTCGACGAGCGCCGCATCCAGCAGGTGGGGGCGGCGTGAGCGCGGTTGCGGCATTCTCCACCGCTGTCATCCCGCCGCTTGTCGCCGGGATCCATCTCTGCAATTGCTCCGGCGCTCGCGGATGCCTGGATACCGGGGACAAGCCCCGGTATGACATTCGCTTTGGCTGTTGCTCCCTGCCTACACCGTCCCGCTTCAGGAGAGTTCCGTGATCGATGCCGCCCTGCTCGAGAAGCTAAAGACCTACGACACGCCGACCATCTGCAATGCGTGACCGGCTTCACCGTGAAGCCGCTGGTGTGTCCGTTCCCGCAGCTGCCGCCGATCGTCGGCTATGCCAAGACGGCGACCATCCGCACCACGCATGCGCACGAGCTCGATGCCAAGAAGGCGCGCGAGCAGCGCATCGGCTACTACGAGTATGTGGCGAGCAAGCCGGCGCCGTCGATCATCGTGATCCAGGACCTCGACGGCGCCGATGTCGGCTTTGGCGCCTTCTGGGGCGAGGTGCAAAGCGCCGTGCACAAGGGCCTCGGGCTGCTCGGCGTGGTCACCGACGGCTGCATCCGCGATATCGACCAGTGGGCACCGGGCTTCCAGGCGCTGGCCGGGTCCGTGATGCCGAGCCACGCGCATGTGCACCTGCACGATTTCGGCAAGGAGGTGCGGGTTGCCGGCATGCTCGCGCGCTCGGGCGACATCGTGCATGCCGACCGGCACGGTGCGGTGACGATCCCCGAGGCCGTGGCCGCGAAGATCCCAGCCGCCTGCGATCTGCTGGCGCGCAAGGAAGCGGTGATCCTGGAGATGGCCCGCGCGCCCGGCTTCAACGTCGCCAAGCTGCGCGAGGCACTAGCCAAGCAGGACGAGATCCACTGAATGAGGGGGTCAGACCCCTCGCTCTGACGTCATTCCCGCGGAGGCGGGAATCCACGCCAGGAACTGGGACAGGTACTGACTGCCGAGAATTGCGTGGGTGCCCGCCTTCGCGGGCATGACGCGAAGGATGAGGAGAGCCTGAAATGAAACCCAATCTGCTGAAGAAGAAGATCGCCGA
>VBAB01000451.1 GCA_005888525.1 Alphaproteobacteria bacterium | reverse complement strand
CGAGCCATGGCATGAAGGAAGCGTTCTCGACCGGGTCCCAGAACCACCAGCCGCCCCAACCCAGCTCGTAGTAGGCCCACCAGGAGCCCATGGCGATGCCGAGGGTGAGGCACATCCAGGCGGCGAGCGTCCACGGCCGCACCCAGCGCGCCCAGGCGGCATCCGTGCGTCCCTCGATCAGCGCGGCGATGGCGAAGGAGAAGGCGATCGAGAGGCCGACATAGCCGGCGTAGAGGAAGGGCGGGTGGAAGGCGAGCGCGGGGTCCTGCAGGACGGGATTGAGACCGCGGCCCTCGGGCTGGGGCGGGATGCGCAGGAAGGGGTTGGAGGCGAGGATGATGAAGAGCAGGAAGGCCACGGCGATGCCGGCCTGCACAGCCAGCACGTTGGCGCGCAGCGTGGCGGGCAGGTTGCCGCCGAAGAGGGCGACGGCGGCGCCGAAGACGGCGAGGATCAGCACCCACAGCAGCATGGAGCCCTCGTGGTTCCCCCACACGCCGGAGATCTTGTAGATCAGCGGCTTGGCCGTGTGCGAGTTGGCCCACACCGTCTCGACGGAGAAGTCCGACGTGACGTAGGCGTGCATGAGGGCGAGGAAGGCCGCGAGCACGAGGCAGAGCTGGACGAGAGCAGCCGGCTCGGCGACGGCCATCAGGCGCGGATCGCGCTGCCGCGCGCCCCACGCGGGCAGCGCCATCTGCACAAGCGCGGCGGCGAGCGCGAGGATGAGGGCGAAATGTCCTGTCTCGACGATCATGGGGCGGGCGCGCTCGCGCTGCTCGCGCGGGGAAAACCTCCGCGCTTGTCATCCCGGGCTTTATGCCCGGGATCCACAGCGCAACATGCTCCTTGCTGCTCGGTCTTACGCCGACGGATGCTCCGGGAGCTTGCGGATGGTTGGATCCCGGGGACAAGCCCCGGGATGACACCGTTCGGAGATGTCACCGTCATTTCGGCACGCGGTCCTTGGCGGGTTTGCCGGGGTCTTTCCAGACACCTTGCTCTTTGAGGGCTTTGGCGACTTCGGGGGGCATATAGTTCTCGTCGTGCTTGGCGAGCACGGTGTCGGCGAGGAAGCGGCCGGCAGCGTCGAGCTTGCCTTCGGCCACCACGCCCTGGCCCTCGCGGAAGAGGTCGGGGAGGATGCCGGTGTAGCTGACGGGGATGGTCTTGACGGTATCGGTGATGACGAACTCGACAGTCGTGCCGGCGCCGCGCTTGAGGCTGCCCTCGGCCACGAGGCCGCCGAGGCGGATGCGCTTGCCGGCCGGGATATTCTTCTCGGCCACCTCCTTGGGCGTGTGGAAGAAGACGATGGTATCGCGCAGGGCCACCGCCACCAGCAGCACCGCCAGCGTCAAAACGCCGATGCTCAGCACGATGAAGACGGCGCGGCGCTGCTTGCGGGTCATGGCAGCGTGCTCCGCAATTCCCTCTCCCCATTCTTCAATGGGGAGAGGGTTAGGGTGAGGGGCGGCCAAGAGCACTGTCGGAGCTTCGAGCCGCCCACCCCGACCCTCTCCCCGCGTGGAAGGAGTGCGGAGCGCGGTAGGCGATGCGCGGGGAGAGGGAGATGCATGCTTCTCATGAGCCGAGCCCGAGGGTCTTGGCAAGGGTGGCGAGCTCGGCCAGCGCTTTCTCGTCGGCGGTGAAATTCCTGCGCGCGTCGGCGAGCGCGGTGCGGGCGTCCTGGCCACGGCCGAGAACGGCATAGGCGTTGATCAGGCGCTGCCAGCCGGCGAGATCGCGACCGTCGCGCTTGAGGCGCTCGGCCAGGCCATCGACCATCTGCGCAATCATGCCGGCGCGAGCTTCGGGCGACAGGCCTTGAGCCGCCGCCACGTCGGCGGCCGTGGGGCCGGAGCCTGATGGCGCGACGTTGTCGGTACCGGCAATACGCCGGGAGACCTCGGCGATGCGGCCTTCCACGGTCTGGCGCCACGGGACTTCGGCTGACGCCTCCGACAGCAGCCGCTTGTAGTCGGCGAGCGCGTCGGCGAGCCTGCCGTCCTGCTCCTTGGCCAGCGCCAGCCAGAAGCGCGGCTCCGGCCGGCCGGGTTCGCGTTGCAAAATCTTCTCGAAGGCGAGACGGGCCTCCTCGCCGACAATGCCGTCGGCGGCGAGCACGGCGGATTCGGCGAACCCGGCCAGCCGCCGCATGGTCTCGCCCTCGATGCGCGCGGCATTGGCATAAGCGGCGGCGGCCTCGCGGAAGCGCCCGAGCTTGAAATAGATGGGGGCGATGACGTCCCAGCCCTGGCCGTCCTCGGGGTGCTCGCGCAGCCGCGCTTCGACCTTGGCGATGAGCTCCGCCACGTTCGCCTGCTCGAGCGGGAATTGCGCTCGGCCCGCCATCGGATAGGACGGCAGGTCTGGGGAGCCGTGCGCGAGATAGAGGGCGAGGGTGAGGAGGGGCACGAATGCTGCGACGGCGATCGCCACTGGGGCGTGCCGGAGCGGAAGGGCGGCGCGGGGATTTTTGGCGCTATCGTCGCCGGCAGCGGCGCTGGCGAGCAGGCGGCGCGAGACCTCGGTCTTGGCGGCGGCCGCCTCGGCGTCGTCGACCAGCCCCCGCGCGCGTTCGGCTTCGATCTCGTCGAGCTGGTGGCGATAGACGGCAAGCGTGCCGGCCTCGGGCGCCTCCCCCTCGCACGCCGGACGGCCGAGCGGAGCCAGCACGATGGCCAGCATCGCCGCCGTCAGCATCGCGAAGAGAAACCAGAGCAGCATGTCTTGCCGATCAAATGCGTCCGGATGGGGTCAGACCCCTCGCTTCCAGCGTCGCGGCCGGATTGGCACCGCGGAGGCGAGGGGTCTGACCCCGTCACTGCAATAGGACCGGGGCCGCCACGTGGCAAGGTTGGGGAACATCGTCGCACGAAAAGAGCCCGGGAATCGCTCCCGGGCTCTGGTGTCGCAGTGCGGTGACTGCAGAGGCGGCTACAGTCGGCGATTGAGATCGGGGGAGGCCATGGCCACGACCGAGTCGGCCGCAGCTGCTTCCACCAGCACCTTGCACGCCTCCGAGTAGTTCGGCGGCTCGGTGCCCATCTTGCCGGTGAACCGATCGTAGTAGTCCTCCGGCACCGTGACGTTGCCGGTCTGCGGGATCTGCACCCACACGAACTCGCGGTTCCACTTGCGCTCGACGAAGGGCGCCAACGAGCACGTCTGGGTAGCTTCCATCGTGGGCGCGACCGTGGACGTGTAGCGGTACGTGGCGGTGGGCGGCATCGGATAGCGCACCCGGCGGACCGCGTCCTCCTCCTCGATGACGGCGAGCGACAAGACGCCGATGCAGGCCTCATAGTCGGGCTCATCGAGGCCCGCGCAGCGGTAGAAGCGGTCGTAATAGAGCTCCGGAACCGTCAGGTAGCCGACGCCTGCGACCGCGACCCAGAAGAATGCGCCCTTCCAGTGCCGCTGCACGAAGGGTGCGAGCCGGAGATGGAGCGCAGCATTGGGGGCTTTCAAGAGCGCGAGCTTGGGCGTCAAGTTCTTCGGCACGCTCAGCCGGCCCACGAGGTTCGCCTTACCGACCACCGCCTTGTGCAAGGGCAGCTTGGCGAAGTTCAGCTTGCCAGTGCTCAGCGTGGTCTTTTTCACGAAGCTCGAGGTGGGGACCTTGTTGATCTTCGCCAGCTTGAGCGGCTTGTGCACGACCGCGCGGCGCAGCGTGTTGTTGCTGACGGACTTGACGAACGTCTTGTTGGTGGCGACTCGTGCGAACGAGCGTGTGCTCGACACTGAGCGCGACGACGAAGACGAAAAGGACGATCCGTGACCGCGAGCCGAAGCAGGCGTCGCGTCGTAAAGCGCCATCAGCGCGAGGGCCGCGACCGATGCTGAGGCGAGATTGAAGGTTCGCATGTGGACTTCCTCCTGGTGTTACACTTGCGCGGCACCATAGGTTGCCGGGGGAGATCGCGCTGTTCCTCGCGGAACAAGCCGGGGCGCCGGGACGCGTCGGCGCGCGCAAAATAAAAATGCCCCGGCCGCGAGGGCCGGGGCGGAGACGAACAGCGGGATGTTGCAGCTATGGTGTCAGACCCGGAGGGTCTGACACCTTGTCAGGCGACCTGGGTCCAGGTGCCGTCGGGGTTGCGGCAGGCGGTGCCGCGCATGGCCTGCGGACGGCCGTCGATCCAAACACGATGCACGAAGTCGCGGCATTGCGCGCCGCTGCGGTAGTGATAGTCCTCGACGATGATCTCGCCGTAACGGCCGTTGTCCGGATTGCGCCAGCGCACCGGCTGGCGAGGCGCCCCGCGCTCCCAGGCGTCGAACTCGGCCTGGCGGGCGAGCTCGCGGTCGCGCTGATCGAGCGAGCGACCGATCTCGTTGCCGACGATGCCGCCGACCACCGCACCGGCGAGCGTGGCAGCGACCTTGCCGCTGCCCTTGCCGAACTGGTTGCCGATGATGCCGCCGGTGATGGCACCGATGGCGGTGCCACCTTCCTGGTTGTTGGCGCACGCGGTGACCAGCAGCAAAGCAGAAAACAGTGCAGCCAGCGCACAACGTCTCATCGCGATCTCCCGTCTCCGCGCAGCCAAGTCGCACGCCCAGCTCGCACTTTCCCTCGCTGCCGCAAACCTTGGCCCGATTCGGGGCAGAAATACGGCTTTTGACCGTCTAGACCCGAGTGTAGACAGGGTCAAGTGGCCACGGAACGCGCTGCTCCCCGACGCCGCATCTGTTCTCCTCCTTGGCCCGTCTACACCGAGCGAGACTGGCCACCACCGCATCCCGGACCCTCCTGCTGCGCTTCGCAATAGGCCGCATGGCGCGAGGAAAATCGCCATGTGGCCCAGGGCCGGCAGGTCAGCAGCTTGGTGGGCTGGCGCTTGGCAAGGGTAAGGTCGGTCGACTGGTGCGGGTGCTGGCAACGGTACGTGAAGGAATGAGAGCAGCAAAGCTAGGCGCTAGGGAACCGATATGCTCTGCAAATTTGTATTTTCGAACAAGTCTGCTGGTGTGTAGAGCGGCGCCGGGGTGCGACCGGCTATCAAGGGATTTCCTTTGGCCCCAACCGCATCCAAGTATACGCGCCTGATAAAGCCACTGCAGTGCATGCGTCTGTAGTAGTCAGCATCTGCAGAAAAGACCCTATAGCGCGGGTCGCCTCCTCCGGGATTGAACTTCATCTTATTAACGATGCTTTGCCAAACCGCACGCCCAATTCCAACGTAGTCGTACGTATCTCCCTGACGTAGGTGCGCCTTCGCGAGA
>VBAB01000450.1 GCA_005888525.1 Alphaproteobacteria bacterium | reverse complement strand
GCCGCAGGCGTCAGCGACGCCACCGGCCCCGGCGCGCCTGAGCGAGGCCGCGGAAGCCTGGGATAGGACTAAGGACACGACTAGCGTCCCCGTGCTCGAGGCCTTCCTCGCCCGCTACAAGGACACCTTCTACGCCGAGCTGGCGCGGGCGAGGATCGAGGATTTGAAGAAGCAGCAGGTTGCAGTTGTCGCACCGCCGGCGCCAGCGACCAGGCCGGCAGAGCCAACATCTGAGGCAAGACCGGCAAACAAGGGCTTGCTGCCGGGGCTTATAGACCAGACGGTCGGCGTGGTGCTGCCGCGGGAGCGGGCTACGGAACCCGTCACCAACCTAGCACCCTCGCGTCAAGCGGTGCCGCTCACCGCTGCGGAGGAGCGTGCGCTCAAACCCAAGAACAGTTTCAGGGAATGCGATGCTTGCCCCGAGATGGTCGTGATACCGGCCGGCGAGCAGACCATCGGCTCGAACGACGGCGATCAGAACGAAAGGCCCCCCTACACGGTTGTCATCGCTAAACCGTTCGCGGTCGGCAAATTCGAGGTCACATTTGCGGAATGGGACGCCTGCATTTCAGACAACGGCTGCTCGCAGAAGCCCAATGACCAAGGTTGGGGTCGGGATCGGCGTCCAGTGGTAGACGTGTCAGCGGACCACATCCAGATGCAATTTATTCCCTGGCTTCGCAAGAAGACCGGCCGCGACTATCGCCTTCTTACAGAAGCGGAATGGGAATACTCAGCACGCGCAGGCACGTTAACCGCCTATCCGTGGGGAAATGAAGCCGGTCGGAATCGAGCAAACTGCGATGGGTGCGCCGACAAGTGGAGCAAACAGTCTGCACCTGTAGGATCATTCCCCGCAAACGACTTTGGACTCCATGATATGCATGGCAACGTTTGGGAGATAGTTTCCGACTGCTGGAACCGCAATCACCAAGGGGCATCATCAGACGCAGCCAGTCGCATCACGGGCGACTGCACACGGCGCGTAATCCGCGGCGGCTCTTGGTACACGTCTGCCAAGTTCATTCGATCTGCGGCTCGCGACTCCGACCCCACTTCCTACAAGAATACTAACGTTGGCTTCCGCGTGGCCAGAACGCTCAAATGAGCAGCGACTCGCTTCGGCGCAGCTGGGCGAGGTCATAGGCGGCCTGCATGCCGAGCCAAGCATCGGCCATGCTGCCCACACCCTTTTTCGAGCCTCGAGGACATCTCGGGGGTGATGCCGCTCCTGCCGGCGTTGGCGTTATAGAGCTGCTGGCGCGTCACGCCGAGCGAGCCATCAGGGTCAAAAAGCTTGCGCGCAGGGTGGCTTAGCTTCAGCGCGGAACGACGAGCTCCCCGGGGTCCACAAATCCGATCGTCCTGGGAAATCCCTACTGACGCTCCCCTGTCAGGAGGCCCACCCCGATCGACCTCGTTTCCTGTCGACGCTGCCATGCCCGCGGCGTATCAATGCCATCACCAAACGCGATGATGACTTCGGTGCCGGGCGGGCTAACGTGACCTTGCCACGGCCCGGCCGCGTCCCTATCTGGAACCCGCGGCGGTGCGGCGAGTTCGAGGAAAGCACGTTCCGGCACGAGCCAAAGCAGGGCAGGTTCAGCGTGACAGCCACAATCGATTTCCAGGGCGACTCGGAAAGTGTCTTACCGCTGGCGCGGCGCCTGGCGGAGACACGCCGGCTCTCCCTGGCTCTGGCAGAGCCGCTGAGTGCGGAAGATCAGGTCGTCCAGCCGATGGAGGACGCCAGCCCCACCAAGTGGCACCTGGCGCACACCACCTGGTTCTTCGAGACGTTCGTGTTGAAGCCGCATCTCGCAGGCTTTCGCACGCTGGATGAGCGGTTCGCCTACTGCTTCAACTCCTACTACGAGGCCGCCGGTCCCCGGCAACCGCGACCCAAGCGCGGGTTGCTGACGCGCCCGTCGCTCGAAGACGTCCTGCGCTACCGTCGGCATATCGATGCCGCGATCGATGCAATCTTCAAGACGGGCGTCGTCGAACGCAATCGGGCAGTTACCGAGCTGATCGAGCTCGGCATCAACCACGAGCAGCAGCACCAGGAGCTGATCCTCACCGATATCCTTGCGCTATTCGCAGCCCAGCCCTTGCGTCCGGCCTACCGGCCTTCGCGGCCCTCTCCCGGTACTTCACGGGGAGAGGGGACAGGCCCCGCCCGCTGAGTCCGGTCATGCGGGAGAGGGTTTCGCGTTCGACAATGAAGGCCCACGGCATGCCATGGTGCTTCAGCCGTTCCGGCTGGCAAAACGCCCTATCACCAACGCTGAATGGCTCGAATTCGTAGATGCTGGCGGGTATCGCGATCCCAAATTCTGGCTGTCAGACGGCTGGCAACGTGCCGTGACGGAAAGCTGGCAGGCGCCGCTCTATTGGGAACGGCGGGATGGCGAATGGCTGTCTATGACGCTTGCCGGAATTCAGCCGCTCGATCCTGAAGCGCCGGTCGCGCATATCAGCTTCTATGAAGCCGATGCGTTCGCGCGTTGGCGCGGCAAGCGCCTGCCGACGGAGTTCGAATGGGAGGTGGCCGCGGCCGCACTCCCGGTGCGCGGCAACATGCTGGGCTCCGGCGCGCTCCGCCCGCTACCGCCCCCCGCGTCCGGTGCGCACGACAAGCCGGCCCAGATGTTCGGCGACGTGTGGGAATGGACGCAAAGCGCCTATGCCGCCTATCCGGGCTTCCGCGCCGGTCCCGGCGCGCTGGGCGAATACAACGGCAAGTTCATGTGCGGCCAGTACGTGCTGCGCGGCGCCTCCTGCGTCACGCCCGAAGGACATTCGCGCGCGACCTACCGCAACTTCTTTTATCCGCATCAGCGCTGGCAGTTCACCGGCGTCAGATTGGCAGACGACGCATGACACCGCGCGCGAACACGATGCGGGCAACGCAGCCGCAGGCCCCCTCCGCTGAGGCCGCCGCGTTCGGCGAGGCCGTGCTGAAGGGCCTCTCCAGCCCCCGCAAGCGGCTACCCTGCCAGTATTTCTACGACGCGGTCGGCAGCGAGCTGTTCGAGGAGATCACCAGGCTCGAAGAGTACTATCCCACCCGCACGGAGACGGCGATCCTGCGCGAGCACGCGCGCAGCATGGTGCGACCTGCAGGCCGCCGCGCGGTGCTCGTGGAGTTCGGTTCGGGATCGAGCCGCAAGACGGAGCTGGTGCTTGCCGCGCTGGAGGCCCCGCGCGCCTACGTGCCCATCGACGTCTCGCAATCGGCGCTGACCGATGCCTGGCGGCGGCTGCAGCAGCGTTTCCCCGGCCTGGAGATTGTCCCGGTCAATTCCAGCTTCTGCCAGGCGCTGCGATTGCCGGCGCGCGTCCATCCCCATGCCAAGCTCGGCTTCTTTCCGGGCTCCACGATCGGCAACTTCGATCCGCCGGACGCTGGCCGCCTTCTGGCGCATTTCGCCCGCGTCCTCGGCCCCGGCTCGCGACTGATCGTCGGCGTCGACCTCGACAAGGATGCGCGGCGCCTCGAGGCCGCCTACGACGACGCAAAGGGCGTGACGGCCCGCTTCAATCTCAACCTGCTGGAGCGCATCAATCGCGAGCTCGGCGGCGAGTTCGATCTGACGCGCTTTCAGCATCGCGCCATCTACGACCGGCAATTCAAGCGCATCGAGATGCACCTCGTCAGCCGCGTTGCCCAGACGGTGCCGCTGCTCGGCCGGTCATTCCAATTCGCAGCCGGAGAGAGCATCCACACGGAGAACTCCTACAAGTATTCGGTCGAGCAATTCCGCGCGCTTGCCCAAGGCGCAGGCTGGCGGCCGGCGCGGGTGTGGACCGACGCCGGCCGGGATTTCAGCGTTCACGAGCTGACGATGTCGGACCCTACTGGGTCGGGATGCGATTAGGGCCGATCGCCGCCGCAGCCGCGTTCAGTTTTTGCCAGTAGCTGGAAGCGCGCGAGGGCCGCGTGCCCGTTGCGGCCTTGCGACGTTGATTGGCTGCGCGCGGTCGATCGCTGCCCGCGATAGCACGCCGCAGCAACGCCTCGGCCAGCGACATATCCGGTGCGAGGCCGCACGTCTCCTCACCGACGTAGCAGCGCCACACGTAGCGCGTCGGCGCGCCTGCCTCGGCGACCGAGCCGACTGAGAGCAAGGGATCCGCTCGGGTGAAGAAATTCACGACCCCGGTGTGGGGGCAACGGCTCTTCGAGAGCACTTTGGCCTCCTCGATACATTGCTCGTCGCGTCCCTCCCCCGCCCCCATTGGCAGGCACCACGGTGGCCTCAATGTGGCGAGTATGTTGCGCTCTGTTGCAGGTCGTGAGGTCTACCCGCTTCCGCTCACGTGTTGGGAGCGGCCCCGTAGCCACGCGTCCAGGTCTGATCGCGCTTCAGGAAATCGTGCAGGGTCTTGCCGGCCTCGAGCCGGAAGCGATCGGCCTGCACGGCGAAGCCATCGATGCGGTCGAGACGGAAGGTGCGGAAGTCGTCGCGCAACTCGCACCAGGCCGAGAGCAGCCACACAGGGCCGAAATACGCCAGGCACAGCGGCCGCACGGTGCGTTCCGAGGGCTCGGCAAGGGCATTGCGATAGCTGAAATGCACCTTCAGCTGGCTGCGCAGCGCGCGCCGCAGGTCTGCCACATCGAAGCTGATCGTCTCCATGTAGTGGTGCGATGGCGCCAGCAGCGCGGTGTTGGCCATGTAGCTGCGCAGCCGGTCGGGAATGACCGCCTCCACCTTGGCGATCACGTCGGTGGCGGCCGCCGCAAGCTCCGGGTCGGCCCACGACTGGACGATGCGCGCGCCTAGCACCAGCGCCTCGATCTCCTGCTCCTTGAACATCAGCGGAGGCAGGTCGAAGCCGGCCTTCAGCACGTAGCCGACGCCAGCCTCCCCTTCGATGGGAACGCCGCTGGTGATCAGGTCCTGTATGTCGCGGTAGATCGTGCGCTCCGAGACCTCCAACGCCTCGCTGAGGTCGCGCGCGCGCACCAGGTCCTGGCGGCGCATGAACTGGATGATCTCGAACAATCGGTCGGCGCGACGCACGCTTCCACCTGCGGGCTTGGGTCTGGCTCGCCCTTTCTAGACTACTGCTCCTGACACGCTTTGTCAGGAGCTGTCAGGGCTCCTGACAGCAGGGTGTCAGGGGCCCTCGCCCATATTCGCTGCATAGCAAAACGCCGGCGCGGGCCGGCACAGTCGACAGGAGAGGCTCATGACGCACGCACATCCGATTTCGACCGCAGAGCCAGATACGCCTACTCTGGCAGCTCGGGCCGGCAGCAGTATCGCCAGGGCCTGGCGCGCCTACTGGCAGCGGCGGGCGCGGCGGGCAACCGTCGACCTCCTCCACTCCTTGGACGACCGCACGCTGCGCGACATCGGCGTGGGTCGGAACGAGATCACCTCGCTCGTCTACGGCCGGCCCGGCGACCGCACGCGCCGCTACGACGAGACCTGGCGGCTCTGGCACGCGGGCCGTTGATCGGCCAAGCCTAGCCATCCGGGCAGTTGGACAGGGCGCCGAGGTGCGACACAATTCGGGCGATCATGAGCAACGTGGGAGCATCTCCATGCCCGAACAGTCGAATTCTCTGCCCGCCTTGTCTGCCAGCCTGAGCGAGCTGGTCGCGAAATCGGCCGACGGCGTCGTCGGCGTTCGCTCGCACGGGCGGCTCGTGGCCAGCGGTTTCGTCTGGAAGGCGGGTGCCGTGGTCACGGCCAGCGATGCCCTCGAGGCCGATGACGACATATCCCTGGCTTTGCCGGACGGTCGAACGGTCGAAGCGAAGCTGGCCGGCCGTGACCCGACAACCGACATTGCCGTGCTCCGCGTCGGCGATGCCTCTCTGCAAGCAGTGCAAGCCGCTGCCAGCAGCAGCGTACGTGTCGGCCAGCTGGTCGTCGCGCTCGGCCGCGGCCGCGAAGGCGTCACCGCCAATCTCGGCATGATCTCCGTCGCCGGCGCGGCTTGGCAGAGCATGCGCGGCGGCACCATCGACAGCCTGATCCGCCTCGACATGCGGCTCGAGCCCCGCGCCGAGGGCGGGCTCGTCATCGATGCCGAAGGGGCGCCGCTGGGCATGGCCGTGTTCGGCCCGCGCCACAGGCCGCTCGTCATTCCCACGGCGACGATCGATCGGATCGGTGCCAAGCTGCTCGCCGAAGGCCGCATCCGGCGCGGTTATCTCGGGCTCGGCCTGCAGGCGCTCCGCCTCGACGAGGCGCTGACCCAGGCGCACGCGCTGTCCGACCGCCGCGGCATCATGGTCGTGAGCCTCGACCCGACGGGACCTGCCCGTGCCGCCGGGGTGCACGTGGGCGACATCATCGTCGGCCTCAACGGCCAGTCGGTGCCGGGTGTGCGCAGCCTGCATGCCCGGTTGACGCCGGAGAGCATCGGCACGTCCGCCGAGCTCAAACTCGTGCGCGCCGGCCAGATCGCGACCGCCAGCGTCACGGTCGGCGCAAGCCCGACGCCGTGAGTGGGCGCAGGAAGCGGGCGCGCGCGGGACCGGCGGTTGCCGTCGAACTTGCCATCGACGACCCCGAGCTGGCGGAGCGCATCCGCACGATGATCCTGGAGCACCCCGACCTGCGCCTCATCGACGAGGTGGAGGAGCCCGCGCCCGACGTGCGCATCACCGATGGTGCGACCGCGGGCGCGGCGGACAACGCGGTCGTCATCATCACCGACCGGTCCGGCGCGAGGGAAGCGCTGCAGGCGGGAGCCGTCGCCGTGCTGTCGCACCGCACGGACGGGGAGGGATTGCACGCTGCCATCCGCGCAGCCGCCGCGGGCCTCACCACGCTCGCGGGCGAATATCGCGACCTTCTGGTCGAGGACAGGGATGCGGCCGCCGGGCTCAAAGGGGAGATGGAGGAAGAGCCGGCTCACATCGACCTCACCCCGCGCGAGCTGCAGGTGCTGCAGCTGCTGGCACAGGGAGCGTCGAACAAGACCATCGCCCGCCGCCTCGAGATCACCCCGCACACGGCCAAGTTCCACGTCGCCTCCATCGTGGGCAAGCTCGCCGCCACTGGGCGGACCGACGCCGTGGCCAAGGCCATGCGCCTGGGCCTCGTCATGATCTAGAGCGAGATTCACGCTTCACCCTCGACATCGGATTCGAGGCGATGTGATTCCATCTGAAGCGATCCTGCCCTAGTCTAACTGATTGGTAACAAGGAACTGCGAATGATAGGCAGCGTTCTCCCCACGTCACTTCGTGAACTCGAAGGAGAAAGAGCCATGCAGCTCAGAGCTTGCATTATCGGGTCGGTCGGTGCGCTGGCGATGAGTGCGATGACAATCACGGCACAAGCCGCGCCGGCGGGCGGCACAGCGCCGCTGCGCGCAGATACGTCGAATGTCGAGAAGGTGGCCGCCACCTGCTGGTGGCGTCATGGCAAGCGTCGTTGCGCGTACGGATATCGCGTGTATGGCTACCCGGAATATTATCGCACCGGCACGCGCCGCTGGTGGACCGAGATGGACCGCGAGGGACGCGGCGGCCGCGGCAGGCGCTGACGCGTCGCGAGAATCAGCGAAGCTCCGCTCGCGAGCGGAGTTTCGCCGATATCAGTCTTCAGTTGGGTGAGGGCTGTTGCTGCGAGGAGGTCCTCGCACCGAACTCTTCGCCATTGGCAGCGCTGGCTGCCGAAGCGATGCCGCCCAGGATGGACAGTGCCAACAGGGCGGAAGTAGCGATCTTCTTCATGATCATTCTCCATCAGTTTTCTTGTCGATGAACGCTATGTGGGGCTCGATCTAAAAGTTGAAACCCACGCTCCGCTTCATGTGATGGAGTGTGAAGGCGAAGTGTGGTCGCGGCGGAGGCGATGGCTCAGGATCGCCCTGGTGCAGCATCCGAACTCTCGATCGCCCGCACCATGCGGCCTCGGCGCCCCAGCGCGTCGTCGGCAAGGCGGATGATCAGCCGATTTGGGTAGGCCGTGGGCGACGCCTCGCGCAGGCGCAGGGCGATCAGCTCTTCGGGCACCCCGGGATTGATGACACAGAGCGCGGTGTAGGCGGCGGCGGTCGAGCGGCTGATGCCGGCCCAGCAATGCACCACCATGGGTCCCTGCCCGCCCCAGTCGAGCGCGAAGTCGATCAGCTGCCCCACGTGCTCCTCGCCGGGCGCTATGCAGCCCATCATCGGCTCGGCGATGTCGTGGATGTGCAGGCGCAGGTGCCGGTCGGGCAGGATCGGGCTCGGCGTTTCCACCAGCACCGCATCCTGCAGGCAGGTGAGGAGGTGGGAGGCTTTGCTGCGCGCCACGATGTCCGGCACCGCGCTCAGCGGACAAACGTGGACGGCACCGTCCTTCGCCAGGCTGCCCCCGTCATCGGCGATGGCCTTCTCGCTTTGTTGCATTGGTCCTCGTTCAAGAGCGTTGGTCGAGGCTCCAGTTGGAACCTTCATGTGCCGAAATAAGGGCGGGACGCCTACTCCTGCGACAGCTCGTGGAACCGCGCCAGAAACTCTGCCTGCGCGATCGCGACCGGAGCTGGATCGAGCGCGCCCAGGCGCTGGCGCAGGGTGGCGGGCACGCCGCGCGGCACGCCGAAGTAGCGGTTGGCCTCCGTATCGGTGAAGCCCGCCAGCTGCGTCGCCTCGTAGAACGCGGCGATGCGGTCGGCCGCCTTGATCGCCATCGTAATGCGATCCGGCAGGGACGGCGGCAGACCGAAGCGGCGATAGATGGCCTCCAGCAGCTTGTTTTCAAAAGCCTTGTAGTCGAGGCCGATCGCGGCTTTGAACGGGCTGATGAGATCGCCGATCACATATTCCGGCGCGTCGTGCAGGAGCGCTGCGAGCTGCCAGCGCCGCGTGAGGTCCGGCTGCATCACGGTGGCAATCTCCTCCACCAGCAGCGCGTGCTGGGCGACCGAGAAGGCGTGATCCCCCACCGTCTGCCCGTTCCAGCGCGCGACGCGCGCAAGCCCGTGCGCGATGTCCTCGATCTCGATATCTTTCGGCGAGGGATCGAGCAGGTCGAGCCGCCGGCCCGAGAGCATGCGCTGCCAGGCGCGCGTTGCCCGCGCGGCCGGATCAGCGCGTGTGGTGCCCTTGTCGGTCATGCGGAGACGCGCTCCGAGGGCGCTCTGAAGCGTCGCTGCAGCTCGGCGCACGCTGCGTGGCGATGGCAGGTGACGATGTGATCGTTGACCATGCCGGTCGACTGCATGAAGGCGTAGATCGTGGTGGGGCCGACGAAGCGGAAGCCTTCCGCCTTCAGCGCCTTGGAGATGGTCTTGGAGACGGGGGTCTCGGCCGGCACCGTCTTGAAGCTGCGATGGCGGTTGATCTGCGGGCGGCCGTCGAGGAAGCTCCACAGGAACGCCGACAGCCGCGTGCGCTGGGCGAGCTTCAGCAGCGCGCGGGCATTGTCGATCGTGGCCTCCACCTTGAGCCGGTTGCGCACGATCCCAGGATCGGCCATCAGGCGGGCGATGTCCTTGGCGCCGTAGCGAACGATGCGCTCGGCGTCGAAGCCGTGAAAAGCTCGGCGGAAATTCTCGCGTTTCTTCAGGATCGTCAACCACGACAGACCGGCCTGGAAGCCTTCGAGCACCAGCTTTTCAAACATCGCCCGGTCGTTGGCGTGCGGAACACCCCATTCCTCGTCGTGGTAGCGCGCATAAATCGGCTCGGCGATGCCAGCCCAGCGACAGCGCACGATCTCGGAGTCGGTCATGACGCCCCCGCCGTGGCGGCCGGCGCAAGGTCGAAGGTCGCCCACTGAGGCTTTCTCAGCGTGATCGCCACCCCTCCCGCCATCAGCCTGTCGCCCTTGGCCGCCGCCTCGGCCGCGCGATCGAGCCGAACGAGGGCGAGCCCCTGCGTGCCGGAGACCGAGCCGACAGTGCCGATCACCGCCGCGCAGGCCCTCACCTCGACGCCCGGCGTCAGCGTCGCCTCAGCCGCTACCGGTACCACGCGCTTGCGCACGCTGGCGCGGTTCTGCATGCGACTAACGACCTCCTGCCCGACGAAGCAGCCCTTGCTGAAGGACACGCCGTTGAGCTGGTCGAGGTCGGCCTCGTGGGGAAAAGTATCGCCGAAGGCATAGTCCTTGCCGCCCTCGGGCACACCGAGAGCGATGCGGTGCGCGTGATAGTCCTCCGGCGAGGCATCGAGGCCCCCGATCGCCGAAGCTATACCTGACACGAGTCTGGCGCCGGTCAGCCCGCGCCATCCGAGCGCGCCCAATCGCGGGTCAGGGAAAATGTGCGTCTCACTGGCCGCGCCAACGTTAGCGGGAGCGGACCCCCACGCGGCAAAGGCGCGATATGCGGCGCTCCGGTCCTGAATGTCCGCCTTGGCCCGCAGCTTGTACATCGTCAGGCGCTTGGCGAGATCGGCGGCCTTGTCGGCCGCTGTCTCGAGCAGAAATCCGCCGGGCGCCTTCAAGACGAAGAAATCGAACAGGATCTTGCCTTGCGGGGTGAGCAGCGCCGCATGGATCGCCGGCTGCGCGGACAGCAGCTCCATGTCGGCAGTGATCACGCCCTGCAGCAGCCTCGAAGCATCCTCGCCGGCGACGCGCACGACCCCACGGTCCGCAAGCAGCGCGATCCTGGCACCAGTCGAGGGGCTCGTCATGTGGGCTCGGGTGTGGAGGCGCTGGCGCGACCCCGGTTCTGCTCTACCTCGCTCAAGAGGTAAGCGTGCCGGCCGCAACAGGCAAGCAGGTCACCACCTGTCATCCCGGAATTCGCGGCAGCGAATATCCGGGACCCAGGAGCGGCCATGGCGTGTTGCCCTGGGTCCCGGCTCTCCGCGCTTCTCGCGCTCCGGCCGGGATGACAGGTGTGGATATATTTCGCGGCCGCGAATTCCGGGATGACAGGTGCGGTGCGTGCCGTCAGGACGGCCGGGACCGCTTGGTCACAGCCGGCTTGGGCGCCTCGGGAGGAGCCACCTGATCGGCCACGACCTTCTCGAGCTCCGGCGGCAGTCGGTGCACCACCTGTACGCCGGTGCCGATATCGACCCGCGCCGCCAGATCGACGACGTGCCCGTTGAGCATGCGGAAGCAGCCCGACGAGGCCGCGCGGCCGATCGACGTGGCATCGTTGGTGCCGTGGATGCGGTAGAGCGAGCTGCCGAGGTAGAGCGCCATGGCGCCCAACGGGTTCTTGATGCCGCCCGTCATCTTCTCCGGCAGGCGCGGATCGCGCCAGCGCATCTCCTCGGGCGGATGCCAGTCCGGCCACTCGGCCTTGCGGCTGATGGTCTCCGCGCCGGTCCAGGAGAAGCCCTCCCGGCCGACCGAGATCGGATAGCGCAGTGCCTCGGTGGGCGATTGGACCAGGAACAGCTGGCGCCCCTTCGTGTCGATGACGATGCCGCCGACGGGATAGCTGCTCGGGAACGAGACAGTGCGCGGCTCCAGCCGATCTATGGTGGGGCGATCGCCGCCCGACTGCAGGGAGGAACCCCTGCGCGGCCGA
>VBAB01000449.1 GCA_005888525.1 Alphaproteobacteria bacterium | reverse complement strand
CCGCCTGCGCAAGGTGTCGGTGTCGCAGGGCATCATGCTGGAGACGGCGTCGGAGCGGCTGTCGCGGCGCGGCGGCCCGCACTTCGGCTCACCCGACAAGCTACCTGCCGTGCGGCTCGCCACGCTGGAGGCCGCCGGCCGCGCGCGCGTGCCCTTCACCACCGGCATCCTGATCGGCATCGGCGAGACGCGGGCGGAGCGCATCGAGGCACTGCTGGCGATCCGCGACGTGCACGAGCGCCACGGGCACATCCAGGAGGTGATCGTCCAGAATTTTCGTGCCAAGCCCGGTACGCGCATGAGCAGCGCCGCGGAGCCCACGCTGGAGGACCACGCCTGGACCATCGCGGTCGCGCGTCTCGTGCTGGGGCCAGCCATGAACATCCAGGCGCCGCCCAATCTGCAGCCCGACGGCCTGGCGCAGCTCGTGCGCGCCGGCATCAACGACTGGGGCGGCGTGTCGCCGGTGACGCCCGACCACGTGAACCCCGAGGCGCCCTGGCCCCATCTCGCCGATCTCGAGCGCGCCACGGCCGCCGCCGGCCGCACCCTCGTCGAGCGCTTGGCGGTGTATCCGGAGTTCGCTAGCGAGCCCTCGCGATACGCTGCCCCTCCCCCTCGAGGGGGGAGGATGGAACGCCACGGACTTGGCTCGCCCGCCTCGACGGTCACCGCAAGCACCAACAGGCGAGCTAAGTCCGATGGCGTTCCTGGTGGGGGTGACATTGGGGCGCCTACACCCCCACCCGGCGCGCCAAGATCACTTAGCCCCGCAGTTGCGTTCGCGGATCGACAGGAGCTGGCGGGGCTAAGTGATGGCGCGCCGCCCTCCCCCCTCGAGGGGGAGGCGATCGCGCGCAGCGCTGGCCGTGAATGGCTTGATCCTGCGCTACGCGCGCACGTGCTGCGCCACATGGATGGGGCGGGGCTGGCGCGGGAGGACGGGTGGGCGCCGGGCGGGCTCGAGCCGCTGCCGGCGGCGCAGTTGGCGTTGCTGAGGGGGTCAGACCCCTCGCTTCAGCGGTCGCAGCGCAATCGCAACGGACGAGGCGAGGGGTCTGACCCCCGTTCCGTCGCGCGGGTGCTGGCGCGCGTCGCCGACGGTATCCGACTCGATGAGCCGGACATCGTGGCTCTGTTCGATGCGCGCGGGGCGGACTTCGCGGCCGTCTGCCGGGCGGCCGATGAGCTGCGCGCCAAGCGCGTCGGCGACACGGTCAGCTACATCGTCAACCGCAACATCAACTACACCAACGTCTGCACCTACGGCTGCAAGTTCTGCGCCTTCTCCAAGGGCCGGCACAATCTCGGCCATCGCGACAAGCCCTACGACCTGGACATGGCCGAGATCTCGGCGCGCACGGCAGAAGCCTGGGAGCGCGGCGCCACCGAGGTGTGCCTGCAGGGCGGCATCAAGCCCGGCTACACGGGCGACACCTACCTTGCGGTCGTCGAGGCGGTGAAGTCGGCGGCGCCGGACATGCACGTGCACGCGTTCTCGCCGCTGGAAATCCGTACCGGCGCCGACACCCTGGGCCTGTCTCTCTGCGATTACCTTTCGCGACTCAAGGATGCGGGCCTCGCCAGTTTGCCGGGTACGGCGGCCGAGATCCTGGACGACGAGGTGCGGGCCATCCTGTGCCCCGACAAGATCAATACCGCCGAATGGTTCGAGGTGATGGAGGCCGCGCACGCGCTGGGCCTCAGGAGCACCGCCACCATCATGTTCGGCCACGTCGACGGCTACCGCCACTGGGCGCGCCACCTCCTGCGCGTGCGCGCGCTGCAGGAGAGGACCGGCGGCTTCACCGAGTTCGTGCCGCTGCCGTTCGTGCACATGGAGGCTCCGATCTACCTCAGGGGGCAGTCGCGCAAGGGGCCGACGTTCCGCGAGGCGGTGCTGATGCATGCCGTGGCGCGCCTGGCGCTCGATCCCGTCTTCTCCAACATCCAGGCCTCCTGGGTGAAGATGGGCCCGGACGGCGCGGCGCTGCTGCTCGATGCGGGCTGCAACGATCTGGGCGGCGTGCTCATGAATGAATCCATCACGCGGGCGGCAGGCGCCATGCACGGCCAGGAGATCTGCGCCGCCGACCTCGAGCACCTGATCCGTCAGCAAGGGCGTACACCCAAGCAGCGCTCGACGCTGTACGGGTCCGTGCCGGCCGAGCGAAGGAACGCAGCAAACCGCGGCGGCACGCTCAGCCCGGCTTCCGTCCCGCTCCAACTCTGAAGGCGACGGGCAGCTCCAGGCCCTTGGGTGTCTTGTAGACTGCCGCCCTCCTCTCCAAGGCGGCGCGGATCGCCGCCTGCGTCGGCGCATCCTGATGAACGATCAGAGAGGACGTGAGCGGCAGGCCGCCCAGCGCGCCGCGCCAAAGCGCGTCGACGTCCGCCACCAGATGCGTTGCACTGTGGTCTTGCAGCGTGACGTCGGCGAGCCCTGCCCCGTCCAGCAGGCGCCGAAACTCGCCGACATCCGTGAAGCGCAGGCTGGAATGGCCCGCCGGCAATACCGCAGGCGGCTTGGCACCGACTTCGGCGGCCGCGTCGCGGATGAGACCTTGGATGCGGTGCTTGGCGGAAGTGTCCCACCAGGAGAATGCAACGCGCCCGCCCACCTTCAGCGAGCGCAAAAATTCTCCGACGGAGGCCTCCGGGTAGGGGAAGTGTCCGATGCCGAAGGCGCATACGACGGCGTCGAGCGCGCCGTCCGCCACCGGCAGGTGATCAACGTCGCCGACGCGGAAGTCGATGCCGGGGTGCAGTTCCCGCGCTCGGGCGATCATGCCAGGCGCGAGGTCGATGCCGGTGACCTGCGCACCGCGACGCGTTGCTTCGCCCGCAAGGGCGCCCGCACCAGCGGGCAGATCGAGCAGTTTCATGCCGGGCTTCAGCCGGACCGCGTCAAGCAGCGGCGTGATTGCAAGCGCAGTGACCGGCGCGAAGAAGTCGATATAGCCCTCCGCCATCGCGGCGAATCGGTCGCGCTCGTAGTTGCGAAGCTGCGCTGCATCCTCCGGCGACAGGGTCGTAGCCATGGTCATCTCCCACAAGACATCAGCCGCAGGTCATGATGGCATGGAAATAGCACCGCACGAGAAGTGCGCGTCGTGCAATGCCGCCCCATCGACAGCCTCCACCCCAGCGGTGAGCCTGTCGAACCGCGGCAATGCGTGCGCGGCCGTCCTTCGACAGGCTCAGGACGATGATGGAGTGCGTGGCAAGCGTGCAGATGGTTGTTGCTCACTATGGGCGACCATAGGATAGTCCAGCCGGTCATCCTGAGAATAGGACAATAGGAAGACTTCGCGGGTCGCGTGCGAGCTTGGGCAACTGATGGGAAAGCGCACAGAATCTGGCCCGTTCGACTTCCCGGCGAAGGTCGAGGACGCCACGGCGCGCACCCGCGCGATCGCGCTGCTGAAGGACAAGGGCATCCGGCTGCCGACGTTCACCGAGCTGGCGCAGCCGCAACTGATCGGCAAGGAGATCAGCGCGGCGCTCGGCAAGGTCCACCCCGACGACCCGCATCCGCTCAACCTGCACCGCGTCCATTGGTTCAACGATCTCGCCCGCAGGGGCCGCGCCGGCACGCCCGTGCACATCGAGCTGCCCGAGGCGCTGACCGGGGTAGAGGCGCGCATCGTCGTGGTGCTGGGCGCGCTGTTCCCGATGATCCGCGCGCACAAGGTGCTGGCCGCCTACGCCTGCCTCGCGCCCCGCCTCGTGTCCGGGCGCTTCGATCCCACGCGCCAGCGCGCGGTGTGGCCATCCACGGGGAACTACTGTCGCGGCGGCGTGGCGATCTCCAAGATTCTGGGCTGCCGCGGTGTGGCCGTTCTGCCTGAAGGCATGAGCCAGGAGCGCTTCGATTGGCTGAGCCAATGGGTGAGCGCACCCGAGGACATCGTGCGCACGCCGGGCACGGAATCGAACGTCAAGGAGATCTACGACGAATGCGCCGCACTCGCGCGTGATCCAGCCAACGAGATCGTCAACCAGTTCAGCGAGTTCGGCAACTACCTGGCGCATTGGCGCTGCACCGGGCCGGCGCTCGAGCGCGTCTTCGAGGCGCTGCGCAAGAAGTCGCGAGACCTGAGACTTGCCGGCTACGTCTCTGCCAGCGGGTCGGCGGGAACGCTGGCGGCCGGCGACTATCTCAAGGAAATGCACGCCACGCGCATTGCCGTCGTCGAAGCCGTCGAGTGCCCGACGCTGCTCATGAACGGCTACGGCGAGCACAACATCCAGGGCATCGGCGACAAGCACGTGCCGCTGATCCACAACGTCATGAATACCGATCTGGTGATCGGCGTAAGCGACCAGGCCACCGACGGGCTCAACGCGGTGTTCAACACCGACGTGGGCCGCGACTATCTGGCGCGGCGGCTGGGCGTGGCGCCGGACCTCACGCACGAGCTCGCCTATTTCGGGCTCTCCTCGATCGCCAATGTGCTGGGCGCCATCAAGATGGCCAAGCACTGCAGGCTCGGGCCGGATGACATG
>VBAB01000448.1 GCA_005888525.1 Alphaproteobacteria bacterium | reverse complement strand
GCTGCTCCTCCAGGTCCTCGGCGAGCGCGACGGGCCACAGACCGATGACGGGGTGGAGCTCGCCGTGCGACTGGGCAAGCGCAATCGCGCCCGGGCGGCCCTCCACCGCCTGCATCAGCCTGGCGACCAGATCGGACGGCAGCAGCGGCGCGTCGCCGGCGGCCGTCACGATCCAGCGCGCGTCGGGAGCGTTCACCGCCGACCAGCGCATCCCCGCAAGCACGCCGGCAAGCGGGCCGACGAAGCCGCCTATCGTGTCCGGCACCACCGGCAGCCCGAGGGGCGCAAAGCGCGCGGGGTCGCCATTGGCATTGATGACCACGGCGCCGACCTGGGGTCTCAACCGGCAGACGACGTGGCCGAGCATGGGCCTGCCGGCAAGCTCGAGCAGTCCCTTGTCGCCGCCACCCATGCGGCGCGAGAGGCCGCCGGCAAGGATGACGCCCGTCACATCCAACCGCGCGCTCATCTCAACACCTCGAAGGCTTGCCGCCGATCGGGGCCAAAGCGATAGACTACAAAGTCATCATCAAATGAGATGACTTTGGAGATCCCCGGGCGCTCCATCATAGCGAAGCTGGTTCTATCGACGAGCGAGAATGACTGGTCTTCGAACATACTAGGCATGCGCCAAGCGTGTTCGAGATCGCTCATGAGCGCTCAAGGCTTCCACTGAGCAGCTCGACCGCTCTTTCGTGGTGTCGATCCTTGGGGTGGACGGCCGCAAACCACGCCGAGGTATCGACGAATGCCTTCATTCCTGCTTCGTCTCTCGCAGGTGTTCCGCCCAGGCTGCCTCGTCGAGTAGTTTGTCCTTATCCTTGGCGATGTCGGTCGGTTCCGCCGAGCTTCCCATTCCAAATATCTTGGCGAGGTAAAACTGTTGTCGGCTAGGCGCGACCTCAACTGGTATAGTGCCAGCAATCACGCCGCGCAGGTACTCCTCCGTAGCAATGCCTAGGGCTTCCGCAACCAAGCGTGCCCGTGCCAACACTTCCTCGTCGAGTTCAATGGTGACGTGCGTGGTCATGAGCGAAGAATATCATTCTCACAGAGCTCGCGGCAACGGCGTTCGTCCAATCACTCCAAGGCTTCTGCATGACTGCCCTTGCGGGCATGCTTCTTGTCCTCGTCCGCGGCCTGCGCTGGATCGGCGTCGAAGACGATCCGCTCGAGCCCGGAGAGCGCCACGAACCGCTTGCCGCGTGCGCGGCCGATCAGGGTGAGACCGGCCTTGCGCGCCAGCTCCACGCCCCAGGCCGTGAAGCCCGAGCGCGAGACGAGCACGGGGATGCGCATCTTCACGGTCTTGATGACCATCTCGGAGGTGAGCCGGCCGGTGGTGTAGAAAATCTTGTCGCCCGGCGCGATGCCATTGAGGAACATATAGCCGGCGATCTTGTCGACGGCGTTGTGGCGGCCGACGTCCTCGATGTAGAGCAGCGGCCTGTCCTCCTGCGCGAGGACGCAGCCGTGGATGGCACCGGCCTTGAGATAGAGGCTCGGCTGGGTGTTGATCTTTTTCGTCAGCTGGTAGAGCCAGGACGTTCTCACCTTGGCATCGGGATTAAGCTCGACCTTGTCGAACTCCTCCATCAGGTCGCCGAAGACCGTGCCCTGCGCGCAGCCGGAGGTCTGGGTCTTCTTGCGCAGCTTGTCCTCGAAGTCGGTCTGCTGCCGCGTCCGCACCACCACCGTGGCGATATCCTCCTCGTAGTCGACGGCCGTGATCTCGTCGTCGGGCTTGAGCATGTTCTGATTGAGGAGGTAGCCGACCGCCAGCAGATCGGGCCGATCGCCGATAGTCATCATCGTCACGATCTCGCGCGCATTGAGGAAGAGCGTCAATGGCCGTTCGGTGACGACGGCCGTTTCTACCGCCCGGCCCTCATGATCGATGCCGGGCACGGTGACCGACAGCCGCGGGTCCTCCGGGTCGGGACGGACGGCGAACTCCTCGACGGAGCCGGGGACGATCTGGGGCAAGGTCTCACTCCTGTGCGGCGAGGACCGGCGTCTTCTGGGGCATGTAGATGCTCGCTCGCGCCCGCGCAAGAACGCGTCTCTTCGGCCATCTTGCCGCCAAATCTGTCATTGAGACAAAGCGCTTACGGACCTAGAGGATGGAAGCCCCAGTGCTTCCATCAAGAACGATCTCGCTCTAGACTACTGCAAGCAGCGCCCACGGTCAGGCGGAGATCGTGACGGAGCGCACTCTACGATCATCGGCCTTGGCAGCTTATGGCAAATGGAAGCGTGATATCGGATATTTCCTGTAGCCCCTCCTGCTGCCCGCCCTCGGCTCGGAGTGCTTCTTTATCCTTTTCGCGCCAAAGCCCTCGAGGAGGTCGGCCGTGATGGCAAGCATCAACCGTCGCAGATTTCTGAAAGCGGCCGGCGCGGCGGGCGTCGGCACGGCTGCGCCCGCGGTTGCGGCGCCCGTCATCGCCCAGTCCTCACCCGAGATCCGCTGGCGCATGCCAGTCAGCTGGCCGAAGACGCTCGACACGCTCTACGGCGGGGCCGAGCAATTTACCAAGTACGTCTCCGAGGCGACGGACGGCAGGTTCCAGATCCGGCCGGTGCTCGGCGACGAGAAGATCCCGGCGCTGGAAGTCACGGACGCGGTGGCGAACGGGACGGTGGAGGCCTGCCACACGGCGCCCTATTACATGTGGGCGAAGGACCCCACCTTCGCTTTCGGCTGCGCCGTGCCGTTCGGCCTCAACGGCCGCATGCAAAACTCGTGGTGGCTGGAGGGCGGCGGCGAGGCCCTGATGAACACCTTCTATGCCAAGTACAACATCCACGGGCTGCTCGCCGGCAACACCATGGCCCAAATGGGCGGCTGGTTCCGCAAGGAGATCAACACCATCGACGACCTGAAGGGCGTCAAGATGCGGATCGGCGGCTTTGCCGCCGCGGTGATCTCCAAGCTGGGCGTCGCTCCGCAGCAGATCGCAGGCACCGACATCTATCAGGCGCTGGAAAAAGGCACGGTCGACGCCGCCGAATGGGTCGGCCCGCACGACGACGAGAAGCTCGGCCTGCACAAGGTGGCGAAGTTCTACTACTACCCGGGCTGGTGGGAAGGCGGCGCCATGCTGCACGTGCAGGTCAACAAGGCGAAATGGGAGGCGCTGCCCAAGGGCTACCAGGCGATCCTCAAGGCCGCTGCCGCGCAGGCGCACAATTTCACGGTCGGCCGCTACGACGCGCTGAACCCCGTGGCGCTCAAGAAGATTCTGGCGTCCGGCACGCAGCTGAGGCCGTTCTCGGAGTCTATCATGGATGCGTGCTTCAAGGCTGCCAACGAGGTCTACACCGAGATCAGCGCCAAGAACGAGGACTTCAAGAAGCTCTGGGAGTCGGTCAAGGCCTTCCGCGCCGATCAGTACCTGTGGCTGCAAGTGGCCGACAGCGCCTACGATAACTACATGATGATTCAGCAGCGCAAGAAGACGCTGTGACGCTCAGGCCGCGGCGCCCACTGCTGTCGCAGCAGAACATTCAACGGATGGGAGAGCAGCATGATCGGCTATGCCACGCTCGGTTCGAACGATCTGGAGCGGGCACGGGCTTTCTACTCGGCTCTGGTTGCCGAAATCGGTGGCCGGGAAGTGATGCGCTTGGACAATGGCTTCACCATGTATGGCGCAGGTCGAGGCCAGCCCACCATCTGCATTACCAAGCCCTACAATGGGAAGGCGGCCGAGCCGGGCAACGGCAACATGGTCGCCATCGTGGTGAAGGAGCGGGCACAGGTGGATGCGCTGCATGCCAAGGCGCTGGCGCTGGGTGGCACGGACGAAGGCGCGCCGGGGGTGCGCGGCAAGGAGGGACCGCAGGCGTTTTACGGTGCCTACTTCCGCGACCTGGACGGCAACAAGCTTTGCGCCTTCCGAATAGGGCCGGCAAGCTGAGCTCGATTTTTAGTTTCTTTCGACGGCAGTGGGCTCCACCGCCCCCCGGGCCCTTCGTGACAGCGATGAGGCCGTCTGCCACTATGCGCCGACGCGGCGGCCGATAGGCCGTCCGGCGCTAAATGGGAAATAAATGAGCCCCAGCAAAGACCAGATCGTCGAGCGCTTGCGTCGGGTCAAGGGACCCGACATGCAAGGAAACATCGTGGACTTGGGGCTGGTGTCGGAAATCCTGCTCAAGGATGGGCGCATATCGTTCTCCGTCACCGTGCCGGCGGAGCGGGCGGAGGAGCTCGAGCCGTTGCGTCAGGCCGCCGAGAAGGTCGTGCGCGAGATCGACGGTGTGCAAAGCGTCATTGCCGTACTGACGGCAGAAAAATCGCCCGGGACCGGAGCGGCGGCAGGCGGTGGCAGCGGCACGCCGCGCGGCGGACCGGTGGCGGAAAGCGCCAGGGTGAAGGAGGCCCGTGCCAAAGGCGCAGCACCGGCAGCGCCCACAGCGGCGCCCGGTGGAGCGCGGCACACCATCCAGGTTGC
>VBAB01000447.1 GCA_005888525.1 Alphaproteobacteria bacterium | reverse complement strand
GTATGTGGCGGGTCAGAATTTCCGCGACGCATCGCAAATATGAGAGGTGCCTGCCCCCCATTTGATGGATCACCTGGCCGCGCTTGAAGTCTCTCTCGGCAAAAACACCCTTGGTGCTGATGCCGGAAGATCTCACTGACAGGTCCACAATGCACCTGTACTGCGTTCAAAGAATAAGGGGCGGACGGCTGGGCACGACATTGCCCGACATAGGATCACAAGGCGTGCCGAAGCGCTACCAGCTAGGGGCCGGCCGCCCAAGATCATGGTCCGCGTGTCCCAGCGGTTTGGGTTGAGACGTCAGCAGATCATTTTCTAGGTTTCCCCAACGTGAGCTTTGCTGCAGCGCGGCAGGCAAAGACGAAAACGGATTGATCGAGCAACTTCGGCGTCATATAAATCTTGGTGCAATTCTTGCGTACTTCCATGCGCGTTGTGTCGTGCGTCAGTCAAGGTGTCTTGCGTGGTCGACTTCAAGTTCGTGCGTAAGAGTCGAATTGGATTTCTGCTCATTCACGGTCTGAGCGGCACGCCAATGGAACTGCGTTACGTGGCGCAGCGGCTGGAAAGAGAGGGCCATACGGTCTACTGCCCGCTGCTGGATGGCCACAGCGGCGGCACCAAGACGCTCGGCGCCTCGCGCTGGCAGGACTGGTACGCTTCCGTCGAGAGGGCGCACGAAAAGCTGCGGGCGGTGTGCGAAACCGTGATTGTCGGCGGTATTTCTGCCGGCGGAATTCTCTCCCTCATTCTGGCGGCGCGCCGCCCCGATCAGGTGTCGGGCCTGGTGCTGTATGCGCCGACCTTGCGGCATGACGGCTGGGCGATCCCGCGACCATTCTCGCTGTTCAAGCTGATCACTCAGCGCTGGCTCGCGCGTGCCTTCCATTTCCCCGACTGCGAGCCTTATGGCATCAAGGACGAGCGCGTGCGCAAGTTGGCAGTGGCGGCGATACATAACGGGACCGACGGCGCACAGCCGATGATCGGCTTTCCCGGCACCACGGTATTGGAATTCCGCTGGCTGGCACGCGAGGCGCGCCGCGTGATGGGACAGGTGCGCGCGCCAGCGCTGATCATCCACCCCCGTCACGACGACTTCAGCAACCTGCGTGGCGCCTTGCTCATCCAGCAGCGGCTCTCCTCGCGGGTGGAGACGCTGGTGCTGGACGACAGCTACCACATGGTCACCATCGATCGGCAGCGCGACTTGGTGGTGAACCGGACGCTGGGGTTCGTGGCGGCGCTGCAGAGCGCCACACCGGCCTCCGAGCTCGATGAGCTCCCGCTACTGGCGTGAGCGCTCAGGGGCGAGTTTGCGGCGTGACGACCAGCTGAGGCGCGTTCCGCTTCTCGCCGCGCCGGGTGTACGGTAGGTTGGGCGCTGGGCGCGATGGGCGATCCCCTGCGAAGGCGAGAAGTCTTTCCATGCGGGAGCACGATGGACCTGGCTTCGACGGCGACCCTGATCGCTCGCCCTGGCCGGTGCTCGCGCTTGGGGTCGCGCTCACCCTCGTCTGCCTCATCCTGATCGCCAGGCTTGCGCTCACCATCATCGCCGGCTAGGTCGCCAGACGCAGGGGTCGACGGGGCCGTTTCTGCGCCGCGGCGGGCAATTCGTGGGAACCGACCCATGGTAGCGCGCGGCGAAGGCGACCATCCCCTGGGCGCAGATCCGGGCATTCGAGGGGGAGTTGCAGGACTACGTTTCCGCCAAGAAAAAAGACGGGAAGCGCCAGCATGCACGCAGCGAGCGCGGCAAAATCGGCACACTCTCAAGATTTTTCTGACAGAAGCTGACTAAGCTGAACGGATCGGACTATGGTTTCGCGTTCGCAGCTTATTGAGAAACCTGACGAATCAGGGCCAATACCTGCACAATGGACGGGGCGCTCATGACGAGTGACGGCCGAAGAACAGGGGAACTTCCATGACGGATGTGATGATCTCGGGGGACATCGGCGACAACAGAATGTACCACCGAGCACGGGAAGCCGGTGCTTCTGCAGCCGCAGGAGCGCAGAAACTGCTGCAGCTTCACGCACTCCTCGACAAAGGCTGGTTCCGCGACAGGCACAACGTACGCTTCGAGATCGAGCCAGTAGGCAACGGCGGTGCTCTTCTCATTCTGCGTCCGGGCAGCCAGCCCATCGCTAGATGGACCGCCCGCGGCGACACCTTGGTATTCACCACCACGAACGGCACCGAAGTGCGCGCAGAGATAATGGACTGCGCGATCTCTATCACTTGTGAATTCCTCGACCAGACGCGATCGCGGCGAAATTGATCGCCGAGAGCACTGATGGCCATCGGCTAGCCCGGTCGCCGTCGGATGAGCTGACAGCATCCTGACAGCGACAATTTTTGTGTTTGCGTTCATCGGCTGGTCATCTAAGGGCCGAGATTGTGGTGTCGACCGTCTCCTGCATCTGCTGCCGGGACCGTTCGAACCCATCGAAGAGGCAACATGAGAAAGCACGTACTCGTATCTGCGGCGTTGGGAATTGCGTTTGCCGCGCAGCCGGTCATTGAGGCCAAGGCAGCGGCATATGCCGCACAGGCTTTTGCGCAAGAGCGGGCGCGCCTGGTCGAGCCTATACAGCTTGACGGAGGTCATCCCCGCCGATATCCGGGACCGCACGGATACCCCAGTTGGCGCGGCCAACCCGGCTGGCGCGGGGCACCGGTCTGGCGTGGACCTCCTGGCTGGACTGGCCGACCTTATTGGTATGGCCGCCCCTGGGTGCGTCGGCCCTACTATGGAACCATCATCGCGGGCGTCGCGCTCGGCACGATCATCACTGTCGCTGCGGTCGGATATGTCCCGCCGCGCCCGGCCCCCAATCTGTGCTGGTATTGGGCCGACCCCTACGGAAACCGAGGCTACTGGGACTATTGCTAGATCCCGCTACAGTGCCGCACCGCCGAGGCGGCTTCTAGGATCCTTTGTGCGTGACAGGGCGTCGATTGCATGAGAGCAAAGCACTTCCTACTCGCCCTAATGGCTGCCTGTGCGCCCGGCATCTCCTACGCTGAGGATACCATCGGGCAAACTCTCGATCGTTCCGGTCTCGAATTTGGCGGCCGTTATTGGTACAGCACCGGGCGGATCGGCTACAATTACTACGGCGACACGACAACCACGTTTTTGGTCTCGAAACTCACTTACGATCAGCTGACAGGCAACGCCGGCGAGTTCTATTTCCGTGGCGACGCCAAATGGGGCTTCTTTGTCAAGGGCTTCGTAGGTGCCGGCGGCATCTCGGGCGGCCGCTTGACCGACGAGGATCTCCCCTTCCCCGGCTTCCCATATTCGGCGACCACGAGCACCGCCAGCGGAACACTCAGTTACGGAACTGTCGATCTTGGCTATTCCGTCATTCGCCAGCCCGGCTTCCGGTTCGGCGGCTTCGTCGGCTACGGGCGCTGGAATGAAGCAATAACTGCGAGCGGATGTACACAAATCGCGGCCAATCCGCTCGTCTGCCCTGTCCCGGTGCCGACATCCATTGCGGTCGTCAAGGAGACCGATAATTGGGATCTGCTACGAGTTGGCGTCACAGCTGACGTGATGCTCGGTGAGCATGTGAAGCTCACTGCGGACGCGGCATATGTCCGTGCCAGCCAAAAGGCAACCGACGATCACTTCTTCACATTCGGGATCGATCCGGCTTCGGGCACCGGTCAGGGATTCCAGATCGATGCGATCGTCTCCTATCAATTCACGAGTGCCTTCAACATCGGCATCGGTGGTCGATGGTGGCACCTCGACACGAATGCGATCGATGCCTTCCAGCAGCTGGAAACCTACCATACTGACCGCTACGGCGTTTTCGTCCAGGGCGGTCTGAAGTTCAACTGAAGAGGCATGGTCGGTGCCATCGGCTCTTTCGCCTGGCTGGTACCCTTCCGCTTGGTCGGCGGTTCGGGTCTCCACGACGCACCGCGCGCGGTGACGCGAGATATTGAAACTCTCACCCGAGGATGTCAGCGGAGGGCGAAGACAACTAGTCCTTCGAGCGATTAGCGGGGTGTGCGAGGTCAATGATCATTGGTCGTGCCCCCGAAGACGCGCGGCCCTTGGCGGCTTGAAGCGTTGCCCGGCGCTCTTCGAGCCCAAGCCTGAGGAGCTCATTTAGTGCAGCATCGGTGATCTGGAATTCGCCGCAGTGGCGGCACGTGACGACGAGTCCGTCGAGGTCCTCGGCGAGGCGTCGAGCGGGGGCTGCACAAATCGGGCACTGCATGTACCGCTAAATGCACCCGCCCCGCTCGAGTTCCAAGACCGGTGGTTGCCACGCTGCAGACCCCCGCACGGCAATGCACAGGCCGCGCATTTTCGCTGACCGCACGTCGCAAGCTCGAGCATCTCGCGCATGCGAAGCGCTTTTTGCTGGGCCTCATTCAGAGAGGGAACTACGGCCTGCACGCCACGTTAGCTTGCAATCACGCTCGGGACAGCAAGGAGTATGGAGATGGCAATGAAGTGGATCATCCCCGTCGCCGGTCTCGTGGTGCTGGGATCGGCGGCCCTGCCCGCGCAATCGGCGCCGCTCGGCATCGGCACATCAAACACCGTTGAACCGAGCGCCGTGCAGCAAGCGCATTATGGCTACTACAGGCACCATCGCTACTACCGCTATTACCGGGAGCCGTACTTCTACTACGGCCCCCGTTATCACCGTTATTGGCGTCATCACCGTCACTGGTGGTGACCATAGGCGGGCTGGCCCCAGGACCAGCCCGTCCGGTGTTGTCCACTCGAACAAAGCTTGAATGCTGTAGGGGCACTGATCGGTCCGCCTTGTAGGGATCCGAGCGAGTGCAAGTCCGTTCATCTCGCATTCACGGAACCGGATCGATCGGTGCCTGTTGAAATGTTCGCGACCGGGGATTCCGTCCAAACGTCAACAGGAGTCCGAAAATGAGAATCGTGGCTAGTCTCGCAGCGGCGGCAGCGCTGGCAATCGCGGTGCCCGCATTCGCCCAGACGACAACGATGCCAAAGAACAGTGCGACGAAAATGAGCCAAGCCGAATGCAAGGCGGCATGGACCAAGCTCGACGCCTCCAAAACGGGGAGCGTGTCGCAAATCCAAGCTCAGGGCGTCGTGACTGACTTCAAGGCCGCAGACGCAAACAACGACGGCAAGCTCACCCAGGTCGAATTCATGGCGGCTTGCGATAAGGGGCTGGTTACGGCGTCTGCCGCAACCGGCAGCGGTGGCCGCGGCATCACGGGCAGCGAGCCCGCCTCGCCGAAGAAGTAGGCCCGCCACAACCAGGCGAATTTTGCAAGAGGGGACGCGCCATGCGTGTCCCCTTCGCATTTTCATGACCGGCATGTCTGCTCCTGCATGACTGGGCCGATGCGGCCACACCATTTTTTTTAGGGTTCGGTTGCTGCGCAGCTCCGCTCAGCTTTCACCCACCCCTCGATCGTCAAAGACTTGCCCTCGACAGACCTCCTTTCGCTCCCACCAGCGCCGAGCGACCGAGAGGATGATGCAGTTGTGCAACGGTCGTGCTCCCCGACTGCCACATCCGCAACCGCGCCTACATTGTCGGCGGTATTTGTATCGGCTAGATACTCCAGATACCAATCAGGTCGGGGCACCCATGAACCAGCGAGCCATAGGCGTCGCCCGCTATCTGCGTAGCGCAAGCGTCCTCATCGCCACTGTCATCTCATCACTACTTCTACCGTCTGCGCCAGCCGCCCATGCGCAGGAGATGGGATGGTGGTTCGGCAATGCCACTCCGTCCCAGGGACGCATGATGCGTTCGCCGCGATACTCCGTCGCGAAGCGTGGGCGAGAGAGCGACGATCGAGAGCGTCGGCAAGCGAACAAGGAAACTGCCGTTCCGGAGAACAAGCCTACGGGCCCGCTCTTTGCCATCCTCTCGATCTCCAACCAGCACATTTCCGTCTACAACAGCAGCGGTCTGGTGACGCGCTCCAAGGTCTCGACTGGGATGCCGGGCCACCGTACGCCGACGGGCATCTTCAGCATCATCGGCCGTGAGAGGTACCACAGCTCCAACATCTACAGCGGCGCGCCGATGCCGTTCATGCAGCGGATCACCTGGTCGGGTGTGGCCATGCACTTGGGCGTCGTGCCGGGCTACCCCGCCTCGCATGGCTGCATCCGTCTGCCTGCCGGCTCCGCGGAGCGCATGTGGGGTCTCACTAAGATCGGTGAGCGCGTGGTGATCACCCCTCATGAGGTTGCGCCGTCCGAATTTGCGCACTCGCTCTTGCCCGTGCCCAAGCTGCAGCCATCGCCCTTGACCACCGCCGACAGCGCACCGAGGCGCACCGAGGTCGCCTCGGCTGGCGACGACCACTTGCCCGTCGCATCCCCGAAACTATTGAATCCCCTCGAGTACGCGCAGGCGCTCAAGGCTCGCGCCGCGGCCGACATGACCGCGGCGACGAAAGACCTCCAGGACCTGGGTGGTCAGAGAAAGGAGGCGCCCCCTGATGCTGTCCGCAGGGCGCTCTCCGACCTGCGCGCTGCCGAGACCGCCCGCACCCAGGCAGAAGCCAAACTCGCCTTCCGCACCGAGGCGCTGGCGACCAAGCGCGACGCGCGCGAGATACAGCGGGCGCAGGCGGCGAAGGTGGCTGCAGAGTCTCAGTTCGCCGAAGCTACCAGGAAGCTCGAGGCGGCATTCGACAACCCCGCGTTCGCCACGCCGGAGGGGCGTGCGGCGCTCGTAGCCGAACGTAATCTCATGGCGCTCCGCTCCGCCCTTGCCAAGGCGCAGGCGACCGCAAAAAACGCCGAGCGCCGCTTGTCGCCAATCTCGGTCCTGGTAAGCAAGAAGGACAACAGGGTCTATGTCCGCCAAGCGCTGGCACCAGTCTTTGAGGGACCGGTGACCATCCGCGACCGCGACACTCCCCTCGGCACCCACGTCTATATCGCGACCTCATACACCGATGGTTCGTCGCTTGGCTGGACCGTGGTCTCGTATCCAACGTCGCGCAAGAGAGTTGATGACACCGGTTCCCGGCGTCACCGGGAAGCCCGTGCGGACGCGGCCTCCGATAGTGAAGGAGCTCCCCCCAATCCGGCTCAGGCCCTCGAACGAATCGAGTTCCCGGTTGAGGTTTCGGCCCTGATCTCAGAACGATTGTGGACCGGTGGATCCCTCATCATCACCGATGAGTCCCTGAGCGATGAGACCAGCGACGTCGGCACCGACCTGGTCGTCACCATGCGCTAACGTGCGCCTCACGGTTTCGCCTGATACGCCTCCTCAAAAAGCGCCAACAATTTTGCGTTGGCGCGCGGCAACCGGTCCACGACCGCCTTAGCCCAATCGAAGTATTCGCGTTGCCGCTCAAGGTCCCACCCGTGCGGTGGGCCTACCATATCCCGCAGGTTGCAGATTTTGTCGGATAGCTTCACGACCGTACCTTCGGGGCTCGTATGAGGCGCGTGCTCGATCTGCAATCGCTTGCGCTCGGCCTTCGGCAGAGACTTGTCATCGGTCATCTCGACGACCAGCTGGCCGACGGCCGAGCCAAACTCCGCCTCCAACTCCTCGCGCGTGGTCTCGGTGTCCTCGATCGTGTCATGTAGCGCCGCCGCCGCGAGGATCGTCGGGTTGGTGATGCCGCCATCGATGCAGAGCACGTGCATGAGCGCGATCGGGTGATTGATGTAAGGGCTCGCATCCTCATCCTTGCGCCGCTGCATACGATGCTTTTTCGCCGCAAACTCGACCGCGCGGATCACGAGACCGATGTCATACGCCTGTGTCATGTTCGCACTGTAGCAGGGCTCCGGCCGCCGCCGGTACCCACCTTTTGGCACCCGACCAGCGGCCATCTCTCGCCAAGGACCGGCCTCCCGGCTACACCTGTCGGGCTCCCACCGACTCGTCCCACGCCGATCGCCTCTCCCATTGCTTCAGCCCACCGACACACGTCTCCTCTTCGCTCGGCCCGACTATCGCCGCCTGTGGGCGATTGGCGGCCTGACGGGCGTTGCGCGTTGGCTCGAGTTCGTCGCGATCGCCATCTTCGCCTATGAGCTCACCCGATCTCCGGCGCTCGTCGCTCTGCTCGCCGTGCTGCGCATGGTCCCCTACCTGCTGCTCGGGTTCCTGACCGGGGCCGTGGCCGATATCATCGATCGCAAGCGTTTGCTGGTAGCGACCTTTGCAGCGATGGTCGTTGCCTCCGGGACGATGCTCCTCGTCACGGCTATGGGTGCTGCCACCTACACGGCCGCCGCCGCGATCGTCATGGTATCCGGGGCCTTCTGGACCACGGACATGCCGGTGCGCCGCCGCCTGCTGGTCGATGCGGTCAAGCCAGGGATCGTTCCAGCCGCCCTCGGTTTCGACAACGCCACGATGTACGCCACGCGTGCCCTCGGGCCGCTGATCGGCGGCGCCACCTATCAGGCGGTGGGCATAAGCGGCATCTATGCGCTCATCGCGATGAGCTACCTCGTTTGCCTGGCGCTCGCGACCCGGGTGGGCGTGCCATCCGACGCACCGAGCCGCGGCGCACTATCTGCCCGCGGCAAGCTTGGCTTTCTGCTGCCGCCGCGGGAGCTCGTTCTCGATCGGCGGTTCCAGATCATAATGGGGGTGACGCTTGTCTATAACCTCTGGTGCTGGCCATTCACGGGCATGGTCCCGGTCATAGGGCAGAAGGATTTTGCGCTCACGCCGGCCCTGGTCGGCGCCTTGTCGGCTTGCGACGGATTAGGAGGTACGGTGGGCGCATTGGCCGTCGGACTGCTTGCGACTCCGCGCACCCTCTTTCGCTTCTACTTCTACGGCACTCTCGCATGCCTTGTGCTCATCCTCGGATTGGCACTTCACCTGACCGTCGGAGCAGCGGTCATCATCCTCCTGGTGAGCGGTATCGCAGCCGCCGCCTTCTCCTCGACCCAGTACGCGCTTGTCTACAACATCGCTCCGCCCGAGATGCGTGGCCGCGCCACGGGCATGCTCTCGATCTTCATCGGCTCCTCGATGCTCGGTCACTGGCATGCCGGCCTGCTGTTCCAGATGCTGGGTTCGATCGCGGCGATGGAAGTGATGGCCTGCGAAGGCTTGGCCGCCATGCTGGTGCTCGCTGGCTTATGGTGGCGCACGCCCATGCACCGGGCGGGTTGAATCGACCAGCGCCGGTGTCCGTTTCTCGGTCTACACGAGACGTGATCCGCGGCCAGGCGCATGATCTCAGCGCCGCACGCGGAACTCGGGCGAGCAGGATGCCCAATGCGCGCCGTGCCTGTCGCGGTCGGTGCGCGCTCCGTGCGCGAAACTTGATCGCAGAGCGCCTAGATTACGTTACGGCCGGAGCCGACCGTCGAGTATCGCCTACCTCTGGCGTACCTTCGCGGCCGTAATCTCGGCTTATGGGCCAATTAAGTTTTTGAAATTGCTGGCTCCGCGGGTAGGAGCCATTCCCGCGTCGGCTGACATCGATCTACATCGGCCAGCATCGGCGTA